>JAGXLV010000064.1 GCA_018334495.1 Oleiphilaceae bacterium | reverse complement strand
TACAAGTTCAACACTGGCTCCGGCGTTGTGGGCACTCCGGTGACCTGGACCCAGAATGGTGAGCAGTTCGTCTCCGTGGCCTCCGGCTGGGGCGGCGCTGTGCCACTGTGGGGCGGTGAAGTTGCCAAGGTTGTGAAAGACTTCAACCAGGGCGGCATGGTCTGGACGTTCAAACTGCCCAAGGATCGTGTCGTTTCCCGCTAAGGGTTACTGCAGGGTTTTAGGCAGGGCAGTGTAAAGGGGCCGCTTGTCGGCCCTTTTTCATTGGCGTTTTACCGTTCCATTAAAGCTGTACCCAGGTCGAACCCGTGCTTCTACTACCAAATAACGAGTGGTACGCATCGAAGGGATCATTTCGGGCTGGCGCTGCGGGTTTTACAGTGATCTGGTCCGCGCGAAAACATACGTGCATTGCCTAAACCAGTATAAGAGGCTTTTATTATGATCTACGCAAATCCAGGCAAGGAAGGGTCGGTCGTATCCTTCAAGCCACGTTACGAAAACTACATTGGCGGCGAGTGGGTTGCTCCCGTGAAAGGCACCTACTTCGATAACATCACGCCGGTGACCGGCAAAGTGATCTGTGAAATTCCACGGTCCACGGCAGAAGATATTGATGTTGCGCTGGATGCCGCTCACAAGGCCGCGCCGGCCTGGGGCAAGACCTCCACAACCGAACGCTCTAATATCCTGCTAAAGATCGCCGACCGTATTGAGCAAAACCTTGAAATGCTGGCCGTGGCGGAAACCTGGGATAACGGCAAGGCCGTCCGTGAAACCATCAATGCCGATATTCCGCTGGCTGTTGACCACTTCCGTTACTTCGCAGGTTGCATTCGCGCCCAGGAAGACACCTCCAGTGCGATTGACAACAACACCGTGGCCTACCATTACCACGAGCCGCTGGGGGTGGTTGGCCAGATCATTCCCTGGAACTTTCCGATCCTGATGGCCGTCTGGAAACTGGCGCCCTGTCTGGCTGCCGGTAACTGCACCGTCATGAAGCCGGCCGAGCAAACACCGGCAAGCATCCTGATTTTGATGGAGCTGATCGGTGACCTGCTGCCGCCAGGCGTCCTGAACGTCGTCAACGGCTACGGCGCCGAAGCCGGCCAGGCCCTGGCGACCAGCAAGCGCATTGCCAAGATTGCCTTCACAGGCTCCACTCCGGTGGGCTCCCACATCATGAAAGCCGCTGCGGAAAACATTATTCCGTCTACGGTCGAGCTGGGTGGCAAGTCCCCCAACATCTACTTCTCGGACGTTATGAAGGCCGAGCCCGAGTTTGTCAGCAAGTGTGTGGAAGGTCTGGTACTGGCTTTCTTCAACCAGGGCGAAGTCTGTACCTGCCCGTCACGAGCGCTTGTCCAGGAAGACATGTACGACGAATTCATGGCCATGGTCATTGAACGCACCAAGAGCATCAAGCGGGGTAACCCCCTGGATACTGACGTTCAGGTTGGTGCCCAGGCAAGCCGTGAGCAGTACGACAAGATCATGTCCTACCTTGAGATCGGCAAGCAGGAAGGTGCGGAAGTGCTGACCGGTGGCGGACGCGAGGAGTTGGGCGGCGAATACGCCGATGGCTTCTATATTCAGCCAACCCTGCTGAAAGGCAAGAACAACATGCGCACCTTCCAGGAGGAAATCTTCGGTCCCGTGGTCGGTGTTACGACCTTCAAGGACGAAGAAGAAGCTCTGGCCATTGCCAACGATACCGAATTCGGTCTGGGTGCCGGTCTTTGGACTCGTGACATCAATCGCGCCTACCGCATGGGCCGGGCCATTCAGGCCGGTCGTGTCTGGACCAACTGTTACCACCAGTACCCGGCTCACGCCGCCTTCGGTGGCTACAAGAAGTCCGGCGTTGGTCGCGAGAACCATAAGATGGCACTCGATCATTACCAGCAGACCAAGAACCTGCTGGTCAGTTATGACACCAACCCGCTGGGCTTTTTCTAAGCCTGGATGGTTGAAGTGCACCCTATCTATCTGAGCCGGTCACAAACCGGCCGGATGGATTTGAAGGCACGCCAATGGATTGCGGAGCGCAGGTTACGACCGGGGCTCGGGGTTCAGCGGTTGTGTCGCGATAGGCTAAGTAGTACTTACTGCTCTTTCGCGGTCCTCTCTTGGGGCCGTTTTTTTTGCTCTTGAAAAAGTCCGGAGCGAGGTGGGTCACGGGCACTAAAGGATAGGGAATGAGGGGGTTGCAGAGCCAAATCTCGTCCCAAAGTACCATGTAGATATGGCGAAACTGGCTCTAGTATGGTGGGGACGTTATCGCCTTACTCTGGATAGCGATAGAAATCACGCAACAAGAGGATCAGCTTATGTGGATCAAACCAGCTTACGTAGACATGCGGATTGGCTTCGAAGTCACTATGTACTTCGCCAACCGCTAAAATGAATGGCCGGCGTCCCTGGGGACTGCCGGCCGTTTTCCCTCCGGAGACCCCTAATGCAACTTCATGTCCTTGGCTCTGCCGCAGGCGGAGGTTTTCCTCAGTGGAACTGCAACTGTGTCAATTGTGATGCCATGCGCAAGGGCAGCCTCAATGCCAGGGCCCGCACCCAGTCTTCCATAGCCATCAGCGAAGACGGCGAGCAGTGGGTGCTTTGTAATGCCTCCCCCGATATCCGGGCCCAACTGGCCAGCTTTGAACCCATGCAGCCGGGCCGCAATGTCCGGGACACCGGCATTGGCACAATTCTTCTGATGGACAGCCAGGTTGACCATACCACCGGGCTTTTATCCCTGCGCGAAGGTTGCCCGCTGGACGTCTGGTGTACGCCCCAGGTCCACGAAGATTTAAGTACCGGATTTCCTCTGTTTCCCATGCTCAAGCACTGGAACGGTGGTCTTATCTGGCATGAAATGCCGTGCACGGAGGCGCGTAGTTTTACCATCCCCTGCGCGCCTTCATTGAAGCTGACGGCTATTCCATTGCTCAGCAACGCGCCGCCTTATTCGCCACGCCGGGATAATCCCCATCCGGGCGATAACGTGGGTCTGTTCATCGAGGACACCCGAAGCGGCGAAACCGTTCTGTACGCCCCGGGTCTGGGCCAGCCCGATGACAATATCCGAGCCTGGCTGGAACGCGCTGATACGCTTCTGGTGGATGGTACTGTGTGGCACGACGACGAAATGCTGCGCCGGGAAGTCGGCACCAAAACCGGACAGGAAATGGGTCACCTGGCCCAGAGCGGCAAAGGTGGCATGATCGAGCTGCTCGACAGCCTCCCGGCCAAGCGCAAAATACTGATTCATATCAACAACACCAATCCGATTCTGGACGAGGACTCGCCGGAACGGGCCGTTCTCGACAGGCATGGAATCGAAGTGGCCTGGGACGGCATGCATCTGGACCTTTCGGGGGCATCATGAACGCAGCCATAACACCCGCAGCACTTGGCCGGGCGGACTTCGAAAAGGCCCTTCGCGACAAGGGCCAGTATTACCACATCCACCACCCTTTTCATAAAGCCATGTACGGCGGCGAATGTACTCCCGAGCAGATTCGTGGCTGGGTCGCCAATCGTTACTATTACCAGATCAGCATTCCCCGTAAGGACGCCGCCATTATGGCCAACTGCCCCGATGCCAAAGTGCGGCGTCAGTGGCTTCAGCGGGTGCTGGATCATGACGGTGACAACGATGACGAAGGCGGCATTGAGGCCTGGCTGGCCCTGGCCGAATCCGTCGGCCTGAGCCGAGAGGAAGTGATCGATCAGCGCCATGTGCTGCCTGGCGTTCGCTTTGCCGTCGATGCCTATGTCAATTTTGCCCGGCGGGCGACCTGGCAGGAGGCGGCTTGCTCGTCCCTGACCGAACTCTTCGCCCCGGAGATCCACCAGTCCCGTCTGGATAGCTGGCCCCAGCACTATCCCTGGATCGACAACCAGGGCTACGGCTATTTCCGCAAGCGCCTGTCGGAGGCTCGCCGGGATGTGGAGCATGGCCTCAGTATCACCCTGGACTGGTTCCGCACGGCTGAGGAGCAGGGCCGCGCCCTTGAAATCCTGCAGTTCAAGCTGGATATTTTGTGGACCATGCTGGATGCCATGACTATGGCCTACGTCTATGAGAGGCCGCCTTACCACACGGTGACCGACGCCCAGGTGTATCACCGGGGGTTGGGCCAGTGATGGACCAAACACCGCGCCTGCGCCCGGGTTTCCGGTTCCAGTGGGAACCGGTTCAGAATGCCCATGTGCTTTTGTACCCGGAAGGCATGGTCAAGTTGAATGAAAGCGCCGCCGCCATCCTTTCGGAAATTGACGGCGCCAGCACAGTCACGGAGATAGTCGCGCGTCTGGAAGCTCGCTTTCCCGAGGCCGGCTCCCTTGAGGATGACGTGCGCGCCTTTATCGAGGACGCCCTGCAGCAACACTGGATTATGATGGTATGAATGCGACTAACCCGGACACCGGCACGGCTGCGGCCCAATCCAACATCGGCCCGCCCCTTTGGCTGCTGGCGGAAGTTACTTACCGCTGTCCGCTTCAGTGCCCCTATTGCTCCAACCCCCTGGATTTCGCCAACACCGAGAATGAACTGACCACCGACGAGTGGGTCAGTGTGTTGCGCCAGGGTCGTGCCATGGGCGCCGCCCAACTGGGTTTCTCCGGTGGCGAGCCGCTGGTGCGCCCGGATTTGCCGGAACTGATTGCCGAGGCCCGGCACCTGGGCTATTACACCAACCTGATCACCTCCGGTATCGGCCTCAACGAAGCCAAGGTCGAGGCTTTCCAGAAAGCCGGCCTGGATCATATCCAGGTCAGCTTCCAGGCGTCCGACCCGGAGCTCAACAATGCGGTGGCCGGCTCCCGCAAGGCGTTCGATCAGAAACTGGCCATGGCCCGTGCGGTCAAGGCAGCCGGTTACCCGATGGTTCTGAATTTTGTCATTCATCGGCACAATATCCATCAGATGAACGACATTATCGAGCTGTGTGATCGCCTGGGTGCTGACTTTGTCGAACTGGCCACTTGTCAGTATTACGGCTGGGCCTTCAAGAACCGGGAAGGGCTCATGCCCTCGGCGCACCAACTCGAGGTCGCGGAACGTGAGGTCAATGCCCAGCGCCAGAAACTGGCGGATGCCGGCTCCATGATGAAGCTTATTTTCGTGACGCCGGATTACTACGAAGAGCGCCCCAAGGCCTGCATGAACGGCTGGGGCAGCCTGTTCCTGACCGTGGCGCCGGACGGCACGGCGTTGCCTTGCCACAGTGCCCGCATATTGCCCATTGAATTCCCCAATACCCGTGAGATGTCGCTGAAATCGATCTGGTACGACAGCCCCGGCTTCAACCATTATCGCGGTGACAGCTGGATGCCCGAACCCTGCCGTTCCTGCGATGAGAAAGGCAAGGATTTCGGCGGCTGCCGCTGCCAGGCCTACATGCTGACCGGTAATGCCGACAACGCCGATCCGGTCTGCGACAAATCTCCCCATCACGATCGTATTCTGGCGGCCCGGCGGGCTGCGGACCACGCCACCGCCGGACTGGAGGATCTGACCTATCGCAACACCCGCAACTCCCGGGAATTTTTCCGGGGCTGATGGCAGCAACCGCCTGACGCCGGAACAGGCGGCGTCAGCCTTGCGCCAACGGGATAACCTTCGGGTTTCGCACAGCACTGTGGCCTGGCTGGAATACGACCCCGCCATGGCGGCGAGCCAGCTCTGGTGCCTTCGCGGCGACCAGGCCACCCGCGTCACCGATCCCCGGTTCAGCATCCGCAGCACCGTTAACAGTTACGGCGGCGGCGCTATGTGCTTAAACGGAAGCCTGGCTTTTGTGGTGGCCGCCGTTGGCGGCCAGATTCTGCAGATTGATTGCGACTCAGGGGATCAGTTTCCCCTTACCGAGATGCCTGACCGATGCTTTGGCGGCCTGCTCTGGGACCCTGTGGCCCACCGTTTGTTGGCGGTAAGTGAACAGACCCGGAAGGGCAAGGTGATGGGTCAGCAACTGGTGGCTGTTGCGCCGGAAACCGGCGATATTTCAGTGCTGGCTGAAGGGCAGGACTTCTACGGCGCGCCGGCGCTGTCTGACGATGGCGGTCATCTGGCCTGGATGACCTGGACGCTGCCGGATATGCCCTGGCTGTCCAGCCGGCTTTGGCTGGCGGCCGTCCATGATGACGGCTCCCTGGGCATGCCTCGTGAACTGGCCGCGCCAGCGCCGGCTTCCATCCAGCAGGTCCGCTTCGACGGTAACGCGCTTCATGCACTGTCCGATCATCAGGGTTGGTGGCAGCCTTACCGGGTCCATGTCGCCGAGACCGGCGCCGAATGGTTCCGCCTGAGCGACGCCGAGGCTGACCACGGCAGCGCCCCTTGGCAGTTACAGGAGCAGCACGCAGTGCTCTTGCCGGGCCAGGGCTGGGCGCGGGTTCGCTATCACGGTGGTGCAGGCCAGTTGTGGTGGGCGCCGGACTCTGGCCGGGAACCGATCCGTCTGGCAGAGGATTACGCCGATTTTCGCTCGCTGCAGCAACGCGGGGGTCACATTTTCTGTGTGGCCAAACGTTACGACGCCATGGACAGCCTGGTCAGGATTGACCCGGTCAGTGGCGAGGTCACTGTGCTGGGCGGCGGCGAGCAACCTTTGGCGGCGGGTGCCTGCGTCAGGCCTCAGCTCGTTGAATTCCAGGCCGATGAAGGCCAGGCGGTGTCCGGGTTTTTCTATCCGCCGCTGGAAACCGCAACCGATGGAGTTGCGCCACCCCTGATCGTCCGGGTCCACGGCGGCCCGACCTCCATGGCTTATCCGGTGTTCGATCCTCAGGTCCAGTTCTGGGTCCAGAATGGCCTGGCCGTGGTGGATGTGAATTACCGGGGCAGCGCCGGCTTTGGCCGGGCTTACCGGCTGGCACTCGCCGGGCGCTGGGGCAAGCTCGACGTTGACGACGTCTGCGGTATGGTCGCGCATCTGGGCAGGGAAGGCCTGGCCGATGCTGGACGGGCTTTTATTCAGGGCCGCAGCGCCGGCGGTTATACCGCCCTCATGGCACTGATTGAGAGCGACGTTTTTAAAGCCGGAGCCAGCCTGTTCGGCGTTAGTGACCCGGCCCGGTTACGTTCGCTGACCCATCGTTTTGAGTCCGGCTATCTCGACTGGCTTCTTGGCGATCCGGATCAGTACCAGGAGCGCTGGCATCAGCGAACGCCTGTTCTGCAAAGCCACCGTATCCAGCAACCGGTCATTTTCTATCAGGGCGGCCGCGACGAGGTGGTAGTGCCAGCCCAGACAGAGTCTATGGTGGCGGCGCTGGAAGCCGCCGGCCAGTCGCCGCGTTACCATTTCTTCCCCGAAGAAGGTCATGGCTTCCGCCGCGCCGATCGTCAGGCGTTTCTGCTGAGTTCGCTGCTGGAATTTTATCAGAGCCATAGCTAGCACCGGATTTTTCCTCGCCACGAACGCCTGAGTCCGGCAGGCTGCCGGAGCGCTTTCTTTCGCCCAAAAAGCACGGGTGCAAAAAAAAAATCGAGCTAAGGTATGATTTCGGTAGGTGGTTGAACGTATATTTACGTAATGGTTAAGGACAATTCCGAAGGAATGGTGTGACATTAAAAAAATAAACGAATAGTCGAGAGCGTCCATGAGTCATGATATCTCCGGCCTGCGCAAGTTCGTCTCTCCCGAGATCGTCTTTGGCGCCGGGTCTCGCAAGGCGGTGGTCAATTTTGCCAATAATTTTGGCGCCCGCAAGATATTGCTGGTCTCGGACCCGGGTGTCCGTGCCGCCGGCTGGGTTGATGAAATCGAAAGTCTGCTGACGGATGGAGGTCTGAGCCACGTTAGTTTTACCGGCGTTTCGTCCAACCCCCGGGTCGACGAGGTTATGGCCGGCGCCGAGCTCTATAAATCCGCCGATTGCGATGTGATTGTCGCGATTGGCGGTGGCAGCCCCATGGACTGCGCCAAGGGCATCGGCATTGTCTGCGCCCATGGCGGGAGCATTCTCGACTTTGAAGGGGTGGACACCATTCGGATGCCGTCGCCGCCCATTATCCTGATTCCAACCACAGCCGGTACCTCGGCGGATGTGTCCCAGTTCGCGATCATTTCCGACCCGCAACGGCGTTTCAAGTTCTCGATTATCAGTAAGGCCGTGGTGCCCGACGTATCACTGATAGACCCGGAAGTCACCGAGACCATGGATGAATTCCTGACCGCCTGCACCGGTGTTGACGCCCTTGTGCACGCGATCGAGGCCTATGTGTCGACCGGCAGTGGTCCGCTGACCGACACTCACGCACTGGAAGCCATTCGTCTGATCAGCTTGCACCTGGAACCGCTGGTAAAAAATCCGTCCGACAGCCAGTTGCGCGAGCACATCATGCTGGCGTCCATGCAGGCCGGGCTGGCATTCTCCAATGCCATTCTGGGGGCCGTTCATGCCATGTCCCATAGTCTCGGCGGCTATCTCGACCTGCCCCACGGGCTGTGTAACGCCATGCTGCTGGAGCATGTTATCGCCTATAATTTCCCGTCTGCCGAAGAGCGATTCAAGCGCGTTGCCGAGGCCATGGGGATTGATACTCGCGGTATGACCATGACGACGGTAAAACAGCAGTTAATGGAGCGGGTGATCCTGCTTAAACGCGCGGTGGGGCTGGAAGCGAAACTGGCCAAGCTGGGCGTGACCGTTGCCGACATCCCGCACTTATCCGGATTCGCCATGCAGGACCCCTGTATCGTGACCAATCCTCGAAAATCCTGTCGGCGGGATGTTGAAGTGGTTTATGAAGAAGCGCTCTGATATCAACAATGACGGCTATGATGTTGGAGATCTGCTGGGGCTGGGTCGCCAGTCGGTCAGAAAAAGCTATTACCCGGCCCTGCAGGAACGCCTGGAGGAGCTTGAGCGCGAGCGCAATCGCTATAAATGGCTTTTTGAGCATGCCTTGCACGGTATTTTCCAGGCGGATTTGAAGGGCGGCTTTCTGGCGGTCAACTCAGCTCTGGCCAACATCTGCGGCTACCCGGATGCAGAGGCCCTGACCGATTCCATTATTCGGTTGCGGGAGCAGTTTTTCTGGAGCGGCGGCGAATTCGACCAGTTGCGTCATCAGTTGCTTCAATGGGGCCACGTCAGCGCCTGGGAAACGCGGTTGCGAAGAGCCGACGGTACACCGGTCTACGTGGCCATTACCGTATTGCGCCGTCCGGACCTGGGGGTCGAAGTGGTCGAGGCGTTCGTCGCGGATGTGACGGATCGGCGCCAGGCTACGCTCAAGCTGGAAAAGCTGAATACCGACCTGGAGCGCCGGGTGGATGAACGTACTGAAGCCCTGCAGAATGCCAACGTAGGCTTGCGCTACCACATCGAGGAACGTGAAAAAATTGAAGCCGAGTTGGTGGTGGCGGTCAAAGCCGCTGAAGAAGCCAATCGCAGCAAGGACAAATACCTGGCGGCTGCCAGTCACGACTTGCTGCAACCGCTGAATGCCGCCCGTCTTCTGGTTTCGACCCTGCAGGACAGTCCCCTGGCGAAGCGCGAAGCTCACCTCATCAACCAGGTTCACCGTGCCCTCGAAGGAGCGGAAGACTTGTTGGAAGACCTGCTCGATATATCCAAACTGGACCAGAGAGCCATGGAACCGGATCTGGCGCCGGTTGACGCCCGCAGCCTGGTATCTGGAGTTTTTGAAGAGTTCGAGCCGGTGGCCCTTAATGCTAATCTGAGGTTTCGTCACCGTCTGGTGCCAGCCTTTGTGCATACCGATGCCCGCATGCTCACCCGGATTCTGCGCAACCTGCTCAGTAACGCTTTTCGTTACACCAAATCCGGCAATGTCATGGTTGCCATGCGCCGCCGCCCGGACCATCTCAAACTGGAGATCTGGGATAGCGGGATTGGTATCGCGGCCGACAAACTGGACGATATTTTTACCGAGTTTCATCAGTTGCTTGCGCCTGAAGCCGGCGGGCGCAAAGGGGTCGGCCTGGGCCTGGCGATCGTGGAGCGCATGGCCAGGATGCTGGGTTGTCAGGTCGACGTATGTTCTTCTCCGGGTAAAGGGTCCCGGTTTTCGGTGACATTGCCGCTGGCAGCCAACAGTATGGTAGAGAAAGCCGCTACGCCGGCCAGTGCGTCTTCGTCACAGGGGTCCCTTGAGGGCTGTCGGGTCATGGTGATAGACAATGAGGCGGCCATTCGTGAAAGCATGCAGGCCCTGCTGGAGCGCTGGGGGTGTGACGTACTGACAGCAGCGGACGAATCCGAGGCCATACTCATGGCCCGGCAGGGCGCGTTACCGGAGGCGATTCTGGCGGATTACCACCTGGAATACGACCGTACTGGCTGTGACGCTGTGGCCGGTGTTCGTCAGGCCTGTGGCGAAACCATACCTGCCGCCATTATTACTGCCGACCGCAGCGATGAATGCCGCCAGATTTTGCTGGCCCAGGCCCTGCCGGTGCTCAATAAACCGGTCAAACCCAATCGTTTGCGGGCATTGTTGTCCAGCCTGGTACTGACGCCTCGCTCCACTTAGAGAACCTTGACTTCGGATTCGGAAGGTTTCGGCGGTACACTGAAACTGAAGCCTTATTCATTCCGATCAAGGAGCTGGCCATGCATCTGGACGAACATACCTTAACCAACCATCAAGTCACTGTCTGCCTTGCCGGCGGTGCTGTGCTGGGCCCGTTCAACGCGACCTGGTCCAAAGACCGGGGCGGTGACGCCCGGGAGCTGGTCAAGGAATACGACGCCTTCCTTCAGGGTCAAAAGCAGAAGCGTTTCAAGTTCTTCCTCAACGACACCCACACCAACACCGTTCACACGCTTATCCTGAATTTCGAGCAGATTACCGGTATTTGCGACCATGTGTTCCTTCTCAATAAATAAGACGCCTTGCGGGCCGGCCGGCTGAGACGGTCGCTGACCGGCTCCGTAAAGAATCAATGAGCAGACGCTATTTGAATCAGCAAATGGAGAGAGTCATGACCGATTATCGAACAGAAAAGGACAGCATGGGCGATGTTCAGGTTCCAATGGCTGCCCGCTGGGGCGCTCAGACCCAGCGGGCGATAGACAACTTCCCGGTGAGTGGTCTACCCCTGCCAGCGGCTTTCATAGACGCCGTGGTCCGGGTGAAGCGCGCGGCCGCCATTGCCAATGAGAAGCTCGACCTGCTCGACAAGAAGCGTCGGGACGCGATTGTCGACGCGTGCGACACGCTTTTGCGCGGTGAGCACGAAGATCAGTTTCCTATTGATCGCTATCAGACCGGCTCTGGCACCAGCACCAATATGAATGTCAACGAAGTCATTGCGCGACTGGCCAGAGATGCCGGCACAGACGTAAATGCCAATGATCATGTCAACATGAGCCAGAGTTCCAACGATGTGATTCCCACCGCGATACACATCAGCGCGGTGGCTCAGATCCAGGAGAATCTGAATCCTGCCCTGTCGCATCTGCAAGGCAAAATATACGAGCGCGAAACCCTTCTTGATAATCAGGTAAAAACCGGTCGTACGCACCTCATGGACGCTATGCCGGTGACGCTGGGCCAGGAGTTGCGCACCTGGCGGGAACAGCTGATTGCCACCGAAGCGCGTCTGGATCATGTCTTTGCCGAGCTTCTGGCCATCCCTCAGGGCGGGACGGCGGTCGGAACGGGGATTAACGCCCATACCAAATTCGCCGACAAGTTCATTGATGCCCTGCACGACGATACCGGATACAAGTTCCGCTCCCTGGAGCATAAGTTTGTCGGACAAAGCGCGATTGATGCGCCAGTGGGTTTTTCGGCGCAACTGCGCGGTACCGCGATCGTATTGACCAAAATTGCCAACGATCTGCGCTGGATGAACAGCGGCCCGATTCATGGACTCTCGGAAATCAGTTTGCCGGCACTGCAACCCGGCAGCAGCATCATGCCGGGCAAGGTTAACCCGGTTATTCCGGAATCCGTGGCCATGGTCAGCGCCCAGGTGATGGGGCTTGATTCAGCCATTGCCATTGCCGGGCAGTCCGGCAATTTCCAGCTCAATGTCATGCTGCCGCTGGTGGCCGCCAATCTGATCGATATGAGCCAATTGCTGAGCAATGCCATCAGACTGCTGGCGGATAAGGCCATTGCTGACTTCACGGTAAACGGCGAACGCCTGACCGAGGCGGTCGATAAAAACCCGGTACTGGTGACGGCCCTTAACCCGGTCATCGGTTATTCCCTGGCGGCTGCCATTGCCAAGGAAGCCTACGCCTCCGGGCGTCCCATCATTGATGTGGCGGAAGAGCGCTGTGACATGACGCGTGATCAATTGGAATCTGTGCTTGATCCGCTCAAGCTCACAAGGGGCGGAATCGGTGCAAGCTGACGTCGCAATGACTGCCTGGAAGGCGACGGCTGTCTTTCAAGCCTGATGTCGGACATGACGTTGGCGCTGGCATTGTTCCTGCTGCTGGTGGTAGCCAACGGCAGTCCCGTGCTGGCTCAACGGTTGCTGCAAGAGCGCTGGTCGGCGTCCCTGGATGGGGGCCGGACATGCCGGGATGGACGACGCCTTTTGGGTGCTGACAAAACCTGGCGGGGATTGTTGTCGGGCAGTCTTGGCTGCGGACTGGCGGCCAGTCTGATGGGCCTGGGGTCGATCTTTGGTCTGTTTTTCGGGTTGATGGCTCTGCTGGGTGATCTGGCCAGCAGCTTTATCAAACGTCGTGTCGGCCTTGCGCCAGGCGCCAGGGCCACTGGCCTGGATCAACTCCCCGAGGCGGTGCTGCCTCTGCTGCTTGCCATGGCGTGGCTGGATATCGGCTGGGTTTCCCTGGTTGTAACTGCCCTGGTCTTCACTATTCTGAATATCGTGATCTCGCCGGCACTGCATCGCCTGGGCATCCGACGGCGACCTCATTGAAACGAGGTCCACAGGCTGCTCAGGCTCGCTTGAGGGTATGAATGGTCACTTCTGGCGGGCAATTGAGGCGCACGTTAAGTACAGACGTACCGCAGCCGGGCGAGGTGTAGCCCTGCATCTGACCGCGCAGCCAGTGGCCCCGTCCCAGGGCCCGCGGACACCGGGCCTCCAATATGACCGGAATGCCGCCGGGCAGGCAAATCTGGCCGCCGTGGGTGTGGCCACAAAGGTAAACATCGAAGCCGGCGCGCTGAGCCTCTTGCCAGATTTCCGGGCTGTGACTCAGCAGAATGGAGGTAGCCGTCTCCGGAATCTGTCCGCCGGCGCGATGCAGGTCATACGTCTTGTAAAAGTGCGGGTCATCGACGCCCGCAATATAAAGGGCCTCGTCAGCGCGGTCCAGGCGCAGATATTCATTGAGCAGAACACGATAACCCATGTCCTCAAGGCCGGGTAGCATTCTGATAGTGTCGTGATTGCCCAGAATCGCCAAAGGGTTGCCTTTGATGACCTGTCGAAGCTGCCGCATGCCCTCGAGGGCGGGCTCAAAAGGCCCATGGGTTTTGCTTCGGTAATCCCCCGTTAATACGCAAAGGTCATAATCAAGAGGCGTAATGCGATTAATCACGGCTTGAAGGTTGGCGGCGTCCATGTCCACGTGCAGGTCCGTGAGATGCAGCAGGCGGAAGCCGTCAAAGCGTTCTGGCAGGTTAGGCAGCCAGAGCTCCCGCTCGACCAGCTTCAGTTTACGGCTGTTCTCCTGGCCGCGGCGCAGCATGCCGGAAAGCCAGAGGCAACTGCGGATCAAGTCGGGAGCCTTGGGCAGATTTTCAAGGTGGAATGAGCGCCCGTCGCGCCCGAAAAGGCGCGCCTCGGTCTCATTCTCAATGTCGAGACGCTGATTTGCGTACTCTGGGCCAAGGCGCATGCTGAGACGATAGCGCAGCAGCTCGTCATCCCTCTCTGGTGTGATGGCGCGGGCAGTCATATCGGGTCCTGGCATCAGGTCTGCGTGGATGAACTAACACAACAATAAAGAGATAAGATACAAGAATGGTGACGCCAGAATCAAAGCAGGGTGCGACGGTAACGCTCATGGCCATGTTCAGGGTGTTTCTTCGCCTGGGCCTGACCTCGTTTGGTGGGCCGGCTGCGCATATCGGTTTTTTTCACGATGAGTTCGTCAAGCGCAGACAATGGCTTTCAGACAGCGCCTACAGTGAGGTGGTCGCCCTGTGTCAGTTATTGCCGGGCCCGGCGTCAAGCCAGGTGGGGCTGACTATCGGGTATCTGAGCAGAGGCTATGCCGGTGCGGGCGTCGCCTGGCTCGGTTTTACCTTACCCTCGGCCGTGGCGATGGCGCTGTTTGCCCTCAGCTTTAAGCTCTGGCCGGAAGGCGTCGCAGGGGGTTGGGTCGCCGGCCTTAAACTGTTTGTGGTGGCGGTTGTGGCCCAGGCCATATGGCAAATGGGCAAAACGCTCTGTCCCGACCGGGGCCGATTAAGTCTGGCATTGGCGGTGGCTGCCGTGCTTTTGCTGGTGAGTTCGGCCTGGGTACAGGTCCTGGCGTTGGTGGTCGCCGGCATTATCGGTAGTGTTATCCACCGGCCCGGGGACACCAGTATCGGCTCTCTTGGGGTGCCGGTACAGGGTCGTTGGCCGTTGCTGTTCGGCAGTATTTTTGCCGGTTTGCTGGTGTTATCCCTGTTGCCCTGGTCTCCCGGCGGCCTGGCCTGGCTAAGCGCCCAGATGTTTCGTGCCGGCGCCCTCGTATTCGGAGGCGGTCATGTGGTGCTGCCCTGGCTTCAGGAAGGGTTTGTGGCATCGGGTCAGATGCCGGCAGACACCTTTCTCGCCGGTTATGGTGCGGTGCAGGCCATGCCTGGGCCCTTATTCACGTTCTCTGCCTTCCTCGGTGCCATCGAGTCCGGGCCGGTCGGGGCCGTGGTTGCCACCCTGGCGGTTTTTCTGCCGAGTGCCCTGCTGGTCTTCACTGGCCTGCCTGTCTGGGGCTATGTTCGGCGACACGCCCGCGCCCGTGCCGCGCTGGCCGGTGTCAATGCCGGGGTGGTGGGTTTGCTACTGGCTGCCCTGTACGACCCGGTCTGGGTCTCTGCTGTGCATTCCGCAACTGCCTTGGCGCTGGTTCTGGTGCTTTGGGCAGGTCTTGCTCTCTGGCGGATTCCGGTGTGGTTGCTGGCGATCGTAAGCGCGCTGGCAGGCATGCTGTTACTGTGATACGGGGATCATAGCGCACCCCGGTCGTTGCCCAATAAAATGCCAGACCTTCGGATGGTCCAAAAATGCCAGATTTCGTAAAAATTGTATATTTTCCAGGTCAGAAACCAGAGAGAACATTATGAGCAGAGCCAGCGATTTCCCCGGCCTTGAAGTCCCCAAAAACCGGTTCCCCGATCCCGAGCAGGACCTGCCAGGCGCCGAAGGCGAGCAGCGCGTTGTCCTGGGCGGTGGCTGTTTCTGGTGCGTGGAGGCAGTGTTTCTCGCCATTGATGGCGTCACCAGCGTTGTGTCCGGTTACGCCGGTGGCAGTGCCGAAACCGCCAACTACGATGATGTATGTAGTGGCCAGACCGGCCACGCTGAAGTGATTGAGGTTCGCTATGATCCCGTGACGGTCAGCTTTGGGTCATTGTTGAAAGTCTTTTTCTCGGTGGCTCACGATCCGACCCAGGTCAATCGTCAGGGTAATGATCGCGGCACCCAGTACCGTTCAGCTATCTTTTACGAAAACGACCAGCAAAAGGAGGTCGCAGAGGCGTACATTCGTCAACTGGATGAAGCCGGTGTTTTCGACGCTCCAATTGCAACCACGCTGGAGCCTCTCGACGCTTTCTATCCCGCTGAGGAATATCACCAGAAGTTCGCCGAGCGTAATCCTTTTCAGCCCTATGTTATGGCCGTTGCGGGGCCTAAACTGGAAAAGTTGCGCGAAGGGTATCCAGACCAGTTGAAGTCAGAGTTTTCCGATGACACAGCCACTCGGGGAGGGCGGTAATGACTGAATCCAGCACAGGCTATGACTTATCCCCTCTGCCCGCCGCCGAGGTTGAAAAACGGGCGGCGGACCTCAGCGCTGAAGAGCGCAGGGTGTTGCTCGACCATGGCACCGAAGCACCTTTTTGCGGGGGTTTGCTCGATAACAAACAGGAAGGCCTCTATTACTGCCGGCTTTGCGAGTTGCCACTATTCGACTCGGGTGCCAAATTCGATTCCGGTACCGGCTGGCCCAGCTTCTTTGAGCCCTATGACCCTGAACATATCCGTTACATCGAGGACAGCAGCCTGGGCATGAAGCGTACAGAGGTCCGATGCAGGCGCTGTGACAGCCATCTGGGGCATGTTTTCCCTGACGGCCCACCGCCGACCCGGGAGCGTTATTGTCTTAATTCGGTGGCGCTGGTTTTTGAAGAGCGCTAACTGGGCTTTGTCATCAAACCGTCATGAGACGGCGTTATCCTGAAATCTCAAGGTAGAGCTTTTTGTGATAGCAGCCGTGATGACGAGCGGCCTTTGTTGTTGGCCAGGAAGCCCATACCGGTATAACGGTATTTTTGCCACGGAAGGCACTTTTTCACTTCCTTGCGCGTGTCTGATCTAGCCCAGAACCGTGGACGCGAGATAACCTGTGTACAACACGAACACGGTCAGAAGTCCCGCGCCCTCCAGACGATTGACCCGCCCCAGGCGTCCTTTCAGGCCAAAACCCATGATAAAGAGAG
>JAGXLV010000063.1 GCA_018334495.1 Oleiphilaceae bacterium | reverse complement strand
CTGCTCAGAAATATAATCGCTCATCAGAGCCACAGTGCCTTCGTCGTCCGCCTCGCCCGCAAGGCTCAGCAGATCGCGCTGCTTGCGGATAAGTTTGGCGAAACTTTCAACGATGTTCTCCACCGCCTCTTTACCGTTTTGGACGTCTTTGCGTTCAGGCACTTCAGACCGTTCAATATAAGTGCTGTACGCATGGGCGGGACGGTGGCCCAGGGTCAGTACCCGCTCGGCGACTTCGTCAATCTTGAGCAGCAGATCGTCGTACAACTCTTCGAATTTCGCGTGTAGCTCAAAGAAATTGTCGCCCTTGATGTTCCAGTGGTAACCCCGGACGTTCATATAGAAAATCTGATAGTTGGAAAGCAGAGTATTGAGATTTTCGGCCAGTTTTTCGGTTTTTGCTGTGTCCAATCCTATGAAATTGGTACTCATACGAAATTTCCTCCTTTTTACGCTTTTGAATAATCTCTGTATACGCAGGATACCGCGCGACAGTTCTGGAAAAAAAATTCTTTTTCAAAGCGCCTGGCATCGCCTCGGTGAGACCTGTGCCCTCAAGCGCCCGGCCCGCATTCCATGCATTGATCGACCAGCGCCGGGCCGATATGCAGCTTTTGGCTAAGGTCACGCAAGGCGCTTCTTAGCCCTTCCTCGATGACCGGATGATAAAACGGCATGGCCAACATTTCGCTCACGGTCATGCGCTTTTGTGCCGACCAGGCCAGCAAATGGCCGATGTGCTCGGCGGCCGGCCCAAACATTTCCGCACCCATAAACAGACCGGTGCCCTGTTCACCGTATACCCGAAGCAAGCCTTTGTTCTTGCCAATGACACGGCTGCGCCCCTGACCTTCAAAAGACACTTCGCCCACCTCAAAACAGCCACTGCAACGATCATCGACCTGATCGATGGTGAGTCCCACCGTGGCAATCTGGGGGCTGGTGAAAACCACGGCCAGAGGCGTTCGCCGCAAGCCCGACCGTACCTCACGGCGGCTACCGGCATTGTCACCCGCGATGCGCCCCTCATCCGAGGCTTCATGGAGCAAAGGCAAATCACTCGTGGCATCTCCGGCAACGAAAATATTGCTGTTTCCGCACTGCAATGTGTAATAGTCGTAAAGCGGAACGCCGCGCTCATCCAGCTCAAGATCAGCGTTCTGAATGTCCAGTGTGTCGATATTGCTTTGACGCCCGGTCGCGGCCAGGAGGTACTCGAAGGTTTCGGTTTGCTCCTCTTCGTTGGAATCAACGAAGGTGACGGCAACCCCTTCATCCGTGCGCTCAATGTGTTTGACGTCGGAATCGGCATCCAGCGGAAATTCCTCATTGAAAGTTTTGAGCGCGTATTGCCGAATGCTTTCGTCCTGTATGGGACCAACAGCACCGCCAACGCCAAACATCCGAACTCGTACGCCGAGTCGGCTCAAAGCCTGACCCAGCTCCAGGCCGATAACCCCCGGGCCAAACACGGCGACTGACTCCGGAAGATCATCCAGATCAAACAGATCGTCATTAACGATCAATCTGTCCTTGGCCGCTTGGAGAAATCCCGGTATTTTGGGGCGCGAACCCACGGCGATCACAATTTTGGACGCGTCGATTTCCAGTGAGTCGTTCACCAACAACCGGTGGCCATCAAGAAAACGGGCGTGGCCCTGCACTCTGTGCTCGTCCGGAAAACCATCGACGGTCTCGAGCACAAAGCTGACAAAGCGATCACGCTCTCGACGCACCCGTCCCATCACGGCCCGTCCATCGATCCTTATCTCGCCGGCATGGACGCCGAACAAATCCGCCGACGCCATGTCATGCGCCGCTTCCGCCGCGGCTATCAAGAGCTTGCTGGGCATGCAGCCGACCCGGGCACAGGTGGTGCCGTAGTCCCCGCCTTCAATTATGGCAATACTATCGGTGTGGTCACGGGCCGAACGGTAAGCCCCCATGCCTGCGGTACCTGTGCCGATGATCGCGACATCAACTTTGCGCTTTTCCATGGCTTCCTCCTGGGAAACGCCCGCATGATCCGGGCGCGTTGCATGATGTATTTTATTAAACAAACCTTATTCTGGCAGCCTGCCAGGCTCAGGTCTGCTTTACCGCTGAAAAAAGCATTCAAAGGTTACGGGGAGGCTCAGCCCGGGACTGGCCGAAGGATCACCTGTGTCCGATCCGGGCCTGTGTTTAACTTAGGGTCCAGGTCCAGCGTATAATCAACCGGACAGAAAGCCACACCGACCAGCCGGGATATGCCATGAGACCACTTGCTTACGCCCTACTTCTGGCCCTTTTCCTCCAGACGCCGGGCAATGCCGCCGCCTCTGAAACCCGTACCTATCGTTTGGATAATCGTCCGGCCGAGGATGTTGCCCGCCAACTCAAGGACCTGTACCCCTCAGGGGAACTTGCCATCACCGCCCACGGCCAACAGATGATCATCCGCGGATCGGCTGGGGTACTGGGGGAAATCGAACAGCTCGTGGAGACCATGGACGTGGCGCCGGCTCAACTCCGTATTTCGGTCCGGTCAGGCCAACGCGGGAACAGCACGAAACAGGGCGGTGGCCTGTTGGTGAAAAAGGATGGCAGGATCAGTGCCGGCGCAGAGCGGCGGGTGACCACGACCCGGCAGAACCGCGAGCGGACACTGGTGATGCAGGACGGAGGGTCGGCGCATATCACCTCCGGTCGGATAAGGACCATACCGATTGCCCTGCAAGGCGGGCGCAACCCCGCCGTGCTCCTGGACCAGATTGAAACCCGCAGCGGTTTCGTGGTCAGCCCCCAGGTCATTTCCGATCGAACCGTTGAACTCACAATCATGTCGTTCGAAGAAGACCCGGCCAATGATATGCCGGGTTACAAGACCGAGGCGGTCATGACAATCCGCCGGGTTGAGCCCGATCAATGGGTGGATCTGGGCAGCAGCCAGACCTCACAGGCCGGCAACCGATCCGGCATCACCTATCGCACAGCCGGCGATAGCCGGCAAAGCCAGTCCTTTGAGGTCAAGGTCAATCTTCTGTAGGCGGCTCACAGGCATCGTCAGTCTCCGCCAGTTCCAGGGTGGTGATGCAGCGGAATTTTGACACGCCCATGGTCAGGCTTTCCTGTTTCTCCTCCCAGCCGATGTCGGACTCATCCTGAGACCACACCAGCGAGAGCAGGTTAATCTTTCGTCTCTGCTCAATCAGTTTTTCGGATACCTGGTCCTGTTTGACCCACTCGCCTTGCCGGAACCGGTACTCGCTCTGGATCTCGTCACCGATCCGGGCTTTGTACCAGGCCGACACGATAAACCACTCGCCGGTATCCGGATCCTTGTCGATCAGTATCGGCACTTCCCGATCCTGACTCCAGGCGCCGGGCCAATCGCTGCGCTCCGGCGTTTTGATCTCGACACTGCTGCGCCACAGGTCCACCCCACGACGACCAGCCAGAGCCGTATAGGAAAGCTTTACCTGACGCTCGACCCAGACTCGCCGGTCGTCGGCCAGCTCGACTTCCTCAAGCCAGGTAAATTCATGAGGGCCCTTCATGTCCTGGTACCATAAATAAATGCCGAAAATCACAAGAAGGAAGATCAGGGTTTTCAAGTGACGTCTGAAAAAACGGTAAGCGCTGGCGGAGAAGGTATCTCCGGAGTCGACTGAGGGTTCAGTACTCAAGGTTGAGGCCCTTTTTTGTTGGGATTTCGCGAAGGACAATGAAACTTTGGACTGAACCGCTTACAAGCCTTGGCTTTACACATCAAACGCGCAGGGATCAATACCAACTCACTTCCAGGCTGCCATGATGACAGATCATAGTGAATTTTTGCTACAATCTGATCCATTTCCATGCTCAGACAGTAAGTTTTTCAACGCTGCGCATCCCGCCTGGGGATTGGAATAGTGTGTAGTGAGCTACCTTTTAGTTTATGATACTGGGTCCGGTTTCTGACAGGCGTCTACCGACGGCCGGAACAGCATTGTAAACGACCTTCGTATTCAGGATCCTCTTCATGAGATTGTTCGTCCGTTTTGTCATTGTCATCCTTTTGTTGGCCGCCATCCTCGGTGGTATTTTCGGCTATAAATATTATCAAATGGGCCAGATGGCGGAGCAACAGTCCCAGCCGCAACCGCCCGCTGAGGTCTCGGCCACGATAGCCCGTGAGGAGTCCTGGTTACCGGAAATCAAGGCAACAGGTAGTCTTGAGGCGGTCAATGGCATCCGGGTCGCCAATGAAGTGCCCGGCGTCGTGGACAACATCAACTTCGAATCCGGTGACCGGGTCAAGGCCGGCGACGTGCTGATCCGGCTAAACGCCGACATTGATCAGGCAGCCGTTCGGACCCGACGCGCTGAAGCCCAGCTGGCGCAACAGGAATTCCGGCGCATCGAGGACCTGCTCCCCCGCCAGGCGGTGTCGCAGTCCCGCTACGACGAAGCCAAAGCCACGTTTGATGCAGCCCTGGCCCGCGTCAATGAAGCCGAGGCGCAACTCAACAAGAAAACCATCCGGGCACCTTTCGATGGCGCCGTTGGTCTGAGGCTGGTGGATCAGGGCGAATACCTGGCAACGGGCTCGGCCATTGTCGAGATCAACATGCTGGACCCGATTTACGCTGACTATACTTTATCGGAGAAAGAGCTCAGCCGCCTGAATACCGGCTACGATGTGGCCGTCACCGTCGCCGCCGTGCCTGGCGAGGCCTTTGACGGCAAGGTCACCGCCATCAATTCGTCAGTCAACCCGGAGACCCGCACCGTCCGGGTGCGCGCGACCCTGGCCAATCCCGAGCGTATTCTGAGGCCGGGCATGTTCGCCACCATAGCCACCCGCCAACCCGAACCGGAGGCGATGACCACATTGCCGAGAACGGCCATTTCCTATAATACCTACGGCGATTTTGTGTTTGTCATCGAAGAAAACGACGAGGGCGACCTGGTGGTTAATCGTCGCACGGTCACCACCGGCAACACCCGCGACGGCCGTGCCGCCATCATGGAAGGCCTGGAAAAAGGCGAGCGGGTGGTATCGAAAGGCCTTCTGCGCCTGCGCGCCGGCCAAAAAATCAGCATCCAGGACGAAGACAAGAATCAGCCCGAGGACCAAACCGGCGCGGAGATGTCTGACTGATGCGTTTTACCGATATATTCGTCCACCGCCCGGTTCTGGCCACGGTTGTCAGCCTGCTGATACTTCTGCTGGGTGCCCGTGCCGCCCTGGAAATGGAAATACGCGAATACCCGCAACTGGAAAGTACCACGGTAACCGTCACCACGGCTTTTCCCGGTGCCAGCTCCGACCTGATCAAGGGCTTTATAACAACACCCTTGCAGCAGGCGATCGCCGAAGCCAGCGGCATTGATTATCTGACTTCCACCAGCTCCCAGGGCACTTCGACCATCGAGGCCAAGATGGAGCTGAACTACGACGCCAACGCGGCGCTGGCGGAAATCCAGGCGAAAGTGGCCAGCCAGCGCAATGTGCTGCCCCAGAGTGCGGAAGATCCGGTGATCACCTCCACCACCGGCGATGATACCGCCCTGATGTACATTGCATTCTATAGCGACGAACTCGGCGTCCCCCAGATCACCGATTACCTCACCCGCGTGGTACAGCCGCAGTTGCAGGCCCTGGCGGGCGTCAGCAAGGCCCAGTTGATCGGCCGCACTTTCGCCTTGCGGGCGTGGCTCGACCCTGAGCGCCTGGCCGCTGTGGATATGACCCCGGAAGAAGTGGTCGCGGTCCTGCGCAGCAACAATTTCCAGGCCGCGGTGGGCAGCACCAAAGGCAAATACGTCAAACTCAGCATGACCAGCAACACCGACGTGGGCGACCCGGATCAGTTCCGTGACCTGGTGGTCAAGACCGATGGCGACACCCTGGTCCGGTTGCGGGACATCGCCCGTGTCGAGCTGGGCTCGCAAAGCTACGACCAGCTGGCGCTTTACAAGGGCGACCCGGCGACCTATGTGGCGATCGAGCTTACACCTGGCGCCAATCCCCTGACCGTGGCCGGTTTGGTGAAAGACGAACTGCCGGGCATCGAGAGTCAATTGCCTTCGGGGCTCTATGCCACTCTGGCTTATGACGCCTCCGACTTTATCGAGGATTCCATCAAGGAGGTCATCAAGACCCTGCTGGAAGCGCTTCTGATCGTACTGGTGGTCATCTTTCTCTGCCTGGGTTCCCTCAGGGCAGCCATTGTGCCGTCGGTCGCCGTGCCCCTGTCTCTGATTGGTGGCGCCTTTTTCATGCTGCTCATGGGGTTCTCACTGAACCTGCTGACGCTTCTTTCGCTGGTTCTGGCCATCGGTCTGGTGGTGGATGACGCCATTATCATGGTGGAGAACGTGCACCGGCATATCGAGGCCGGCGAATCCCGGTTTGACGCCGCTTTAAACGGCGCCCGCGAAATGGCGGTACCCATCATTGCGATGACCACGACGCTCGTTGCGGTGTACGCGCCCATCGGTTTCATGGGCGGGCTGGTGGGGTCGCTGTTCACTGAGTTCGCCTTCACGCTGGCCGGAACCGTGATTATTTCCGGCATCGTCGCCCTGACGCTGTCACCCATGCTGTCCGGCATGGTCCTCAAGCCCCATGGCAACGCCGGCGGCTTCGAGCGTTTTGTGGAGCGTTCCTTCAACGGCCTGGCCAACAGCTATAAACGCGCCCTCAGCGCCTGCATGCAGACGATCTCGGTGATGATTTTTTTCGCGCTGGTCATTCTCGCCTCGATCTATTTCATGGTGTCCATGAGCCAGAGCGAGCTGGCCCCCACCGAGGACCAGGGCATTCTGTTTTACCAGGGCACCGGCCCCCAGACGTCCACGCTGGATTACCTCACGGAGCACGGCGACGAGATACAGGACCGGATGTCCGGTATTGAGGGGTATCACGAAGACTTCATGATCATTGGCTTCACCGGTCCCAATGCCGTCTTTGGCGGCTTCAAGATGGCACCCTGGAGCGAGCGGGACATCAGCCAGTTCGACGTTCAGCCAAAACTCCAGCAAGAACTGGCCAAAGTAACGGGGCTGCAGACTGCCGTGTTCCCACGACCGTCCTTGCCGGGCTCCGGCGGTGGCCTGCCCTTCCAGTTCGTAATGACCACCGGTGCCAGCTACGAGCAGCTCAACGGCGTCGCGGATGAGTTGCAGGGCAAAGCCATGCAGAGCGGTAACTTCATGTTCCTGCAGAAATCCATCGAATTTGACCGCCCGGTGGTCAATATCAAGGTCGACCGGGACCGGGTTGCGGATCTGGGTCTGTCGATGCAGGACATCGGGCGCACCCTGGGCAGCATGCTGGGTGGCGGCTTTATTAACCGCTTCAATATGGAAGGCCGCTCCTACCAGGTGATCCCGCAGGTGGAGCGCGATTTCCGTCTTGATGAGCAGGCCCTGAACGACTATCAAATCCGGGCAGACAATGGCGAACTGGTGCCTCTGGGCAGTGTGATCAGCTTTGAGCAGTCCGTAGAGCCGTCCCAGCGCACCCAGTTCAATCAGCAGAACTCCCTGACTCTGGAGGGTGTGCCAAAACCGGGTGTCGCTGCGGGCGATGCCATGGCGTTCATGGAAAAAACCGCGAACGAAATCATGCCCCAGGGCTTCGGTTACGACTACACCGGCCAGACCCGACAGTTGGCCACACAGGGCAGCGCCCTGATGGTGACCTTCTTCCTGTCGCTGCTGGTGATCTATCTGGTACTGGCGGCCCAGTTCGAGAGCTGGCGCGATCCGTTCATCATCCTGGTGTCTGTGCCCATGTCGGTGGCGGGTGCCATGGCCTTCATCGTGCTGGGCTACGCGTCCATGAACATCTATACCCAGGTGGGTCTGATCACATTGATTGGCGTGGTGTCGAAGAACGGCATACTGATCGTGGAGTTTGCCAACCAGCTTCAGAAAGATCGCGGGATCAGCAAGCGCGAGGCGGTCATTGAGGCGGCGGCCATCCGGCTGCGCCCCATCATCATGACCTCGCTGGCGCTGATTTTCGCCATGGTGCCTCTGCTTATCGCAGTGGGCCCCGGCGCGGAGAGCCGTTTCGCCATCGGCCTGACCATCTCCGCCGGCCTGGGCATCGGCACGCTCTTCACCATTTTCGTGCTGCCGGCCTTCTACATTCTGCTGGCGAAACAGCATGAACCGGAGGGCGAACCCGACGACGGCGAACCTCACGGTGGCGAACAGGCGCCCACCCACTGACAGGCTGAAATCAAAAGCCCGGTACCTGCCGGGCTTTTGACTTTCAGGACCAGGAACCCCCGGCTCGATTTCCGGACGCCGTTCGGTGTAGGCTTGGCATCCTGCCCACCGCAATCAATGGAATCACCGTGACCCTTGGCAACCTGTTCTGGATTTTCCTGCTGAGCTTTCTCGCCTGGTACTGGTGGAAAGCCAAGGCCATCAAAGATTTCGTCGCCGACGCGGCCCGCAATCACTGCAAGAAGATGGACGTCATGCTGCTGGATGATGTGGTCTACCTGCGCGGCCTCTGGTTCAAACGGGACCGGCAGGGCAACCTCCGTGTCTGGCGCCGGTTCCTGTTCGATTTCACGGCCACCGGGGAAGAACGTTATGTCGGACGCATCATCATGCTCGGCAAGACCATCCAGCAAATCGAACTCGAGCCCCACCGCTTTGAATGAAGGCCTAGTATCCCGGCCTCACTCACAACCTCTTCGCTTAATGTGTACTTGTCTAGCCTCCGGCTTTCACTCATAGTTTTAGCCATGACTGACGCATTCCCATGCCGACCAGCTTCTGCCAGGAGAAACAATGAGTCCGAATGACAACGGCGAGGGCATCAAGGGTTCTGATCTTTTTGTCAAAGCACTGGAAAACGAGGGCGTTGAGTACATCTTCGCAGTGCCCGGCGAAGAGAACCTGGACCTGCTGGAATCCATACGCACCTCCAGCATCACGCTTATCGTGAACCGCCACGAGCAGGCCGCCGGTTTCATGGCTGCCACCTATGGCCGGCTGACCGGCAAAGTGGGTGTCTGCCTCTCAACTCTGGGGCCCGGCGCCACCAACCTGGTTACAGCGGCTGCCTATGCCCAACTGGGTGCTATGCCCATGATGATGATCACCGGCCAGAAGCCGATCAAATCGTCCAAACAGGGCCTGTTCCAGATCATTGACACGGTCACCCTGATGCGGCCACTGACCAAATACACCCGCCAGATCGGTAACGCCAATACGATTCCAGCCAAGCTCCGCGAGGCCTTCCGGCTGGCGTGCGAAGAACGTCCCGGGGCGGTGCACCTGGAGTTGCCGGAAGACATTGCCAGTGAATTCGCTGACCGCGACGTTCATATATTCGAAGCCAAGGTTGCACGCCGCCCCTCAGCCGCCAGCGACAGCCTGCAAATCGCCTGCGACATGATCCAGAAGGCCAAACACCCGCTTATCCTGATTGGCGCCGGCGCCAACCGCAAACGGGTATCAAAGGCCCTGTTTGAACTGGTCAATGCCACCAACATCCCATTTTTCACCACACAGATGGGCAAAGGCGTGATCGACGAGCGTCACCCGCTCTACCTGGGCAATGCCGCGCTTTCCGCCGGTGACTTCGTACACTGTGCTATTGATCAGGCCGACCTGGTCATCAACGTCGGCCACGACGTGGTGGAAAAGCCGCCCTTCTTCATGACGCCCGGCGGCAAGCAGGTTATTCACGTCAATTTCAGCCCCGCCGATGTGGACCCGGTGTACTTCCCCCAGCATGAGGTGGTCGGTGACATTGCCAACAGCGTCAGCTGGCTGGCCGAGAATTGTGAGCAAAGCCCGAACCATGATTTCACCCGTTTCAAAAAGATGGGCAAGGCCATCGAGGAACATCTTTTGAAACGCATCAGGGACGAGCGTTTTCCCATCATTCCACAGAGAATCGTTCACGATGTGCGCTGTGCCATGCCGGAGGACGGCATAATTGCCCTCGACAACGGCATGTACAAAATCTGGTTTGCCCGCAACTACAAGGCCTTCAACAACAACACGGTGCTGCTCGACAATGCCTTGGCCTCCATGGGCGCCGGCCTGCCCAGTGCCATGGCCGCCGCCATGATTTACCCCGACAACAAGGTCATGGCGATCTGCGGCGACGGGGGTTTCATGATGAACAGCCAGGAGCTGGAAACGGCCGTGCGGCTCCAACTCAACCTGGTCATTCTGATCGTCAACGATAATGGCTACGGCATGATCAAATGGAAGCAGGCAGAGGAAAACTTCGAAGACTTTGGCCTGGATTACCAGAACCCGGACTTTGTGCGCTATGCCGAAGCCTATGGCGCCACTGGGCATTTTATAGATTCCGCCGACGCGCTATTGCCGATTCTGGAAAAAGCACTGTCAGCCGGCGGTGTTCACCTGATTGAGGTGCCGGTGGATTACAGTGAGAATCATCGCGTCTTTAACGAAGAACTCGGCGAACTCACCTGCGAGGTATAGAGTGGATATTCACAAAGAACCCCATTTCGCCATCAACCTCAACGTGCGGGGCATCCAGCCCTCGGCAACGCTCAGGATCAACGAATTGAGCAACCAGTTGCAGGCTGAGGGACGCGACATCGTCAAGCTGGGTCTGGGCCAGTCGCCCTTTCCGGTGCCCGAACGGGTGGTTCAGGCATTACGGGACAATGCGTTCCAGAAAGACTACTTGCCGGTTAAGGGCCTGAAGCCCTTGCGGGAGTCCATCGCCAGTTACATCAACCGCAGCGAGGGCATGCAATCCACCTGGGAAGATGTCCTGATCGGCCCCGGCTCCAAAGAGTTGCTGTTTATCCTGCAATTGGCCTATTACGGTGACCTGTTGATTCCACAGCCAAGCTGGGTCTCCTACGCGCCCCAGGCCCGCATCATCGGCCGCTCAGTGCATTGGCTGCCCACCCATGCCGAGAATAACTGGCAGCTGACGGCAGAGGAACTGGACATTGTCTGCCGGGACGACCCGTCACGGCCCCGCATCCTGATTCTGAACTATCCGTCCAATCCGACCGGCTGCACTTACACGGATGAGCAGTTGGCCGCCATTGCCACCGTGGCCCGCAAGTACCGGCTGATTCTGCTGTCTGATGAAATCTATGGTGAGGTGCACTTCGAAGGCCGGCAAAAGTCCATTGCCCGCTATTACCCGGAAGGCACCATTATCAGTACCGGCCTGTCCAAGTGGGCCGGGGCGGGCGGCTGGCGACTGGGGACGTTTATTTTCCCGGCGGAGTTGCGGCCGCTGCAAGACGCCATGGCGATCATTGCCAGCGAAACCTACACCGCCACCAGCGCGCCCATCCAATATGCCGCCATCACGGCCTTTGATGGCGGCGACGACATGGACGACTATCTGTACCATTCCCGCCGGGTACTCAAAACAGTGGGCGAGTACCTGCACAAACGCCTGATCGGCATGCAGGTGCCGACCCAGAAGCCGGAGGGCGCGTTCTACCTGTTCCCGGATTTCTCGGCCTATCGCGACGGTCTGGCGGGCAGGGACATCATTACCAGCCCGGCCCTGTGCAACGCCCTGCTTGAAGACACAGGCGTGGCCATTCTGCCGGCCAGTGACTTTGGTTTCATGCCGGACGTTCTCAGCGCCCGCCTGGCCTTTGTTGATTTCAACGGCGCCGTGGCCCTGGCCGCCTCTGCCGGTGATTACAAAGACCGGGCCATGACCGATGCGTTTGTCGCCGACACTTGTCCGCGCCTGAAACTGGCCATGGACAGGCTCGAGATCTGGCTTCAAAGCCTGTAAAGCGCCCTGCCCCTGATTCACTTGAACCAGGGGGCCCAACTACCCACTTTAGCTCCGCACGCTGTTCCGGGGCTTCATCCGTCAGGGAGACCTTCTGTGCAGAGCATTGCTGACTTTGCCGAACAACTTGCCCGTCAAGCCGGCGATCTTGTTCGTCACGAACGGGAGAACACCACGCTTCGAACCGATTACAAGGATCAGACCGAGCTGGTCACCCACGCCGATTTGATGGCGGACAAGCTCATCACGGACGCTATCCGGAAACAGTATCCGGACCACCGCATTCTGTCGGAGGAATCCAGCCCGGACAGCAGCCTGGCGTCGGACCTGGACAGCCCGCTGTGGATCATCGACCCCATCGACGGCACGGTGAACTATGCCTACGGTCACCCACAGGTCGCCATTTCCATCGCCTACGCCGAGGGCGGCCGGGTTCAGCTGGGGGTGGTGCATGCGCCGTTTGTGGATGAGACTTTCCGCGCCATTCATGGCGGCGGCGCGGTTCTCAATGGCCGGGCCATCGAATGCAACAAAGCGACTGTGCCGCGGGATTCGTTGTTCGCCACGGGCTTCCCCTACACCAAGGATTATCTTGAGCCAATACTGAAACGCCTGAACACCATGCTTATTCATTGCCGGGACCTGCGCCGGGTGGGCTCAGCGGCACTGGATATCTGCTGGGTGGCCTGCGGCCGGCTGGACGCCTATTACGAGTCGGTCAAGCCCTGGGATTTCGCCGCGGCCCGCCTGATCGCTGTGGAAGCCGGCGCCAGGGCCGGGCACTTTTCCGAGGTGCCGGAAGGTCAGCCTGCGGATGTCTGGGGCCAGGACATACTGGTGTCGGCGCCCGGGATTTATGATGACATTCGGGCGATGCTTCGGTCGGCTTCTGAATAGGGTTTCTATTGCTTTCGGCGCTTCGGCAGAGAGCTGGCTAAACCATCAGTCCCTATATGAGCCATGGCACGCTGGGCACCAACGCAAAGAGCTCAAAGTGAAGAAGCTTGTTGGGGCCTGAAACACCACATAACCAGGCCATGCACCGGTTTTGTCACCGCTGCATGGCGGGCGTTTATATGATTCCGCAAATTTCGAGGGTTACATTATGAATTTACGGGTTGTCGGCACCGTTTTGACATTCCTTTTGGTTTTCATTGGATTAATGCATGAAACGGACGACGTGAACGTCGAAGAATTTTTCGTTTTCCTGGGCTTCGGATCAATAGCGGGCTTAATAGCCTGGTTTAAACTTTTTAAGCCAAGCTCTCCAAGAAAAGACGATTAGGCACGTGCATCCGCCAGTTCGCCTTCAGGCCGAAGTTGAACAGCAGCTGGGGTATATGCCAGAAGATTCCTCCGAAGCAAAGACTGGGTGATTAACCAGATGCTCACTCACCCATCCCGCAGCAAAAGCGCCGGATTGAGCCGCATTGCCCGTAATGTTGGCAACAGGCCAGCGAGCAGCGACAGTGAACTGACGGTGCCCGCCACCAGCGCGCCCAGCCACCACAGGTCGCCTGCCGGCAGTTTCAGCGCGGTGGCGGCCACTGGCACGGCGATCAGCGCGCCGAGCGCGGTCGCGAAGATGGTCGCAAGCAAAGTCAGCAATCCGGTTTCAAGCAGCATGGACAGCCGAATGGCCTGATGCCTGGCGCCAAGGCAGTGCAGCAGATTGGCTTCATACAGCTGGCGCCTGCGGCTGACACTTACCACGCTGGACAGCACCAGCAGGCTGGCCACAAGACTGACGGTGGCCACCGCTGCCAGACCGGCCGCGGCCTTGTTAAGCAGATTACCGGCGGTCTCGAGCCAGTCTGCGGTGCGCAGCGTGATGATGTTGGGGATGTTTCTGGCCAGCCATTGCTGGGATTCTTTTGCGGCCGGGTCACTCTGGTAGACCGCCCCTACGTACAGGCTGATCAACTCGTCCAGTGCCCCGTCCTGAAGAATGCCTTCGAACCAGAACCGGGTCTGGAGGCCTTTCTGACGGTAGATGGCCCTGATTTCAGCGGCGATTTGTTCGTTTTGCGCCGTAAACTCTATCTGGTCGCCAACGCTCAAGCCCAGTTGGTTGGCCTCCCGATCTTCCATGGCCATGAAGACTGGCTCGCCCGCGGGCGCAGGTGCATTCCACCAACCGCCGTCGACCAGCTCCAGGCCTTCCGGATTGCCTGACAGGTACGTGAGCTTGTATTCGTCACCCATGGCCTCGCGCCTGGCTCGCGGATCGTCTGCAAGAAAATCAGCAATCGGCTCCTGGTTAATCTCTGCCAGGCGGGCACGAACCAGCGGCAGCAATTCTACCCGGCTCGCGGGATCAAGAGATTCAAGGCCGGATTCAAGCGAGTCCATCTGATCCGGGAAAACCTCATACAGAATCAGCGCCGGTGAATCGGCCGGTATGGTGGTTTCCAGCGCCCGCAACAGCGTGGCTACGATCAGGGTGCAGGCGACCACAAGGGTCAGCGCCGTACCCAGCGAAAGCAGTGTGGCCCGCAGAGGCGAATCCGGCCTGTGAAGATTGGCCAGCGCCAGTCGCCGGGCAAAGTTACGATCGGCAAAGCCGCCGTTCTCCAGCGCTTTGGCACCACGACGCAGGCCCTTGATCAGGCCCTCCAGCAAGCCCCAGAGCACAATAACAGCCAGCAGGAACACGAACCCCAGCTGTGGCGACGGCAACCAGAACAGGGTGGCACCGATGTAGACCGCCAGTAACAGATAGCTGGCGGCCCGCCAGCTGCGAGGCTCGTTGCTGGCGGCTTCAACCTGACCTCTGAAAAGCCCGGCCGGTGACGCGGCAAGCGCTCTGGCCAGCGCCGGTAAGGCGAAGACATAGGCCGTCAGCACCGCAAACAGCCAGCTCAGGAGCAGTGGCGCAAACCAGAGGGAAATCCAGTCATCCGCCCCGCCAGGGCCGGCAAACGCAAAGGCATCGCCGGCCAGGCTTATTGCCACGGCGGCGAGCCCCAGGCCGATGCCGCCGCCGATGAGGCCCGCCAGGCTGCCCAATATGCCGATCTGCAACAGGTAGATTCCGACCAGGGGTTTGCGCCGCAGGCCCAGCGTCTGCAGCGTGGCAATGGTGCCCAGTTTTTCGTCCAGATAGGCCTGGATGCTGTTGGCCACCCCCAGGCCGCCAATGAACAGCGTGGTGAAAGCGATCAGAATCAGCGCCGTGGCAATCTGGTCAAGCCGCTCGGAGATGCGTTCGCTGCGCTCGGCAAAGGTGGTGGTGTCCCATTGTGTATCCGGGAAAGCCTGTTCGAATTCATCCAGCCAGACGTTCAGATCCCGATCGGTTTTCACCCGGTATTCGTAGTCGATGCGGCTGCCAGGGCGAATCAGCTCCGTTGCCTCCACCGCCTGCTCGGAAATCATGATCGGCAGGCCGCGCCAGTTGGCATTCAGACTGCGATCCGGCTGTGCCTGAATAAGGCCGCTGACGCGAAAGGTCGCAGCGCCGATCTGAATCTGGTCGCCAATGGACTGGCCCAGCCGCTCAGCAAGCAAGGGGTCGATGATGGCGCCCCAAAGATCGTCCTGCTTTGCCGTGAGTGCCTTACGCGGTTGGTCCGGCGCCAGCTGCAGTTCGCCGTAGAGTGGATAGGCCGCATCAGGAATCAGTATTTGGGCTCTGAAAAAGCCTTCACCGTTACCGCCGCTGACAATGGTATCGAACTCCCGGACCAGAGAGAGGCTGCCGGTATCACCGATCCAGTCGAGCACCTCATCCGGTAAAGGCTCACTGGCATCGAGCTCGACGTCCCCACCAAGCAGCGCCCGGGTATCCGCCAACAGACTCTGCTCGATGACCCGGTAGAGGCTGGCCGTCGCAGCCACCAGGGTGACGCCAAGGATAAGGCAGGCGAGAAAGACTTTGAGCGCGGACAGGCGTGACCGCAGATCGGTGACCGCGAATTTCAGCATCCACAAGGGCCTGGCGGCGGTCTCAGATTTCATACAGGCGCCCGCCCTCCATCCTGGCCCGATGCTGACAGCGCTCCGCGACGCGCTCGTCGTGGGTCACCAGCACCAGCGTCGATTGGCTTTGCTGATGGAGATCGAACAGCAGTGACAGGACCTTTTCGCCGGTATCCTGATCCAGGTTACCGGTCGGCTCATCCCCCAGCAGCAGGCTCGGCTGGTGAACAAGCGCCCTGGCAATCGCAACCCTTTGTTGCTCGCCACCGGAGAGCTGGCCCGGGTAATGCTGCAGCCGGTGGGTCAGGCCCACGGCATCCAGCATGGAAAGGGCCTGCTCGCGGGCGTTCGCCTGCCCCGCAATTTCCAGTGGCAGGCTGACGTTACCGAGCGCGGTCAGGCCGGGTAACAGATGGAATGACTGGAAGATGATGCCCAGGTGCTCACTGCGCCAGTCCGCCAGGGTATTGGAATCCATGTCGCCCAGCCGTTGGCTGCCCACCAGGATTTCGCCCTTGTCCGGACGCTGGAGGCCAGACAGCAATAAAAGCAGCGAGGTTTTGCCGCTACCAGACGGGCCGGTAATAGCCAGTGTTTCACCGGGTGCGACCTTGAGTGAGGCCTTGTTTAGCACCGCAACAGTACCGGACTCTGTTGGGTAGGTCAGGTGAATATCGCTCATTTCGACACTGGTGGACACAAAGGCACCTTTGTTTTTGAGAACAGAATCTTGCGCAGGTGGCCGATTTGATACCGCTGACAGCCGGTGAGCTGGGTAGAGTACGAGCGGCTTCCGAGGCCGGCGCACTGTGGGCGTTTTACCCTCCCTACTGCAACAAAGCTGCTAGAAGGAGCACGGCACGGTTATCGAACACATCAAGCGTCAAGTGAGCCGTTAGACTGACTCTGGTGGATTGACTCCAGAGCGTCGATTACTCAGGCTCCAGCCGCATTTTTCCGGTACGCACTCTCTGGG
>JAGXLV010000062.1 GCA_018334495.1 Oleiphilaceae bacterium | reverse complement strand
CAGCGAACCCCGTGTCTGTCAATGGCTAATTTGGCGGTTTGAATAATCAACCAAATCAACTTCTTAACTCTCCCTCAGCGCCGGCCTTTCGGCTCGTTGCCTTCAAGAGAGTGCGCATTCTACAGGCCTGCCGCTGTGTGTCAACGAGATGACAGGCATATTTCAGCATTATTTCGGATTAAACTGTATAACGGTTGAATACTGACCACAAGTCTCGTTTTCAGCGACACATGGGCCTGCTTCGGCTCGAAAAGCAGCCCACTATTGCAACCCATTATGCTCCCGTGTCCACTGTACTGCCACTTCGCATCTTCCTCACCAGTGCACGGACTGGACCGGACAAGGCGTAAGCCAAAAAAATCAGAAAAAGAACAGTGCCGGGATCAACCGCAATAACCACAAACGCCAGGACCACCACAAGAATGGTGGCAAAGGGCACCCTCCCACGCAGATCCAGATCCTTGAAACTACGATAAAGAATATTACTCACCATGAGCACCCCGGTGCCACCCACGACAATGATGGTTAAAAGCGTCAACCAGGCGGATGGCTCGAAGCCATGGAAAAACCAGACAAGTCCGGCAACGGCTGCGGCGGCCGAGGGGCTGGGCAAACCGACGAAGTATTTTTTATCAACCGAACCGATCTGGGTGTTGAATCGCGCCAGGCGCAGCGCCGCACCGGCCACATAAATAAATGTAATAGCCCAGCCGAACTGGTCGAGATTGTTCAGCGACCAGAAGAAAGCCACCATGCCAGGGGCAACCCCGAAAGCCACCATGTCGGCAAGACTGTCGTACTCCTCGCCAAATTTGCTCTGGGTATTGGTCATCCGGGCCACACGGCCGTCCAGGCCATCCAGAATCATGGACACGAAAATCGCGATAGCCGCGTTATCAAACATGCCGTTTGAGGCGGACACAATGGCGTAGAAGCCGGAAAAAAGAGAAGCTGTCGTGAGCGCGTTAGGCAAAAGGTAAATGCCCTTGCGACGAACGGGCGCACCTTCGACGAGCTCCTCCTCAACCACCTCTCCTGAGGTCAAATCTAAATCCGAGTTTGCCCCGCTTCCGTCCTGGTCTTGTTTGGTCGTCATTCTACTCATCCTGCAATCCATGTAGGGCCAGTATAGCTGATCAGACCCAGACTATGCCTTTAAACGAAAAACGCGGCTCCAGGGCCGCGTTTTTGTTCCGTCATTCAGATTCAGTTTTTGTCTTTGTCGACAATTTTGTTTGCGGAGATCCATGGCATCATGGACCGCAGCTTCTCGCCCACAATTTCAATGGGATGCTCGGCATTCTGACGGCGGCGCGCTGTCATTGAAGGATAATTGGTATTGCCCTCCTCGATGAACATCTTGGCGTACTCGCCCGTCTGAATACGTTTCAGCGCGTTACGCATGGCAGCGCGAGATTGCTCGTTAATGATTTCCGGGCCGGTGACGTACTCACCATACTCTGCATTGTTGGAAATCGAGTAATTCATATTGGCGATACCGCCTTCGTACATGAGGTCAACAATCAGCTTCAGCTCGTGCAAGCATTCAAAGTAAGCCATTTCCGGCTCGTAACCGGCGTCGGTCAAAGTTTCGAATGCAGCTTTCACCAGTTCAACCGTGCCACCACACAGAACCGATTGCTCACCGAACAGATCCGTCTCGGTTTCATCCTGGAAGGTTGTTTCAATGATCCCGGTACGGCCACCACCAATGGCACTGGCGTATGACAAGGCGATATTCTTGGCATTACCAGAGGAATCCTGATGGATAGCGATCAGGTCCGGGATACCGCCACCACGAACAAACTCAGTACGCACCGTATGACCCGGCGCCTTGGGCGCGATCATGATGACGTCCAAATCCTTGCGGGCAACGATCTGGTTGTAATGGATATTGAAACCGTGGGCAAAGGCCAATACACCGCCCTGCTTCAGGTTGGGTTCAATGTCCTGCTCATAGATGGCCTTCTGGTTTTCATCGGGCGCCAGCAACATCACGATGTCAGCTTCCTTGGCAGCGTCGGCGACGGCTTTGACGCTCAAGCCCATGGCTTCGGCTTTCGCCGCAGAGGCAGAACCCTTGCGCAACGCGACCACAACGTCGACACCTGACTCTTTCAGGTTATTGGCGTGAGCGTGACCCTGGGAACCGTAACCAACGATAGCAACCTTCTTACCCTGTACAATGGCAAGGTCACAATCTTTATCGTAATACACCTGCATGGCAAACCCCTGTTTCTTCGTTAGTTGACCCTTAGGCCACAAGTTTTTTTAATTGTCCTGGCATGCTACAAACTCAGGACTTTCTCGCCCCGGGCAATACCGGAAACCCCTGAACGCACCACCTCCAGCACTCCGGAAGCACCGACGGCCTGGATAAACGCATCCAGTTTGTCGCTGTCACCGGCCAACTGAACCGTATAAATGGTACTGGTTACGTCAACGATCTGGCCCCGAAAGATTTCCACCGTTCGCTTGATTTCAGCGCGTTGGGAACCTGTGGCCTTGAGCTTGACCAGCATCATTTCGCGCTCAATGTGAGCGCCCTCGGTTAAATCCACCAGCTTGACCACCTCAATCAGCTTGTTGAGCTGCTTGGTGATCTGCTCTATAACCCTGTCAGAGCCCGAAGTCGTTACCGTCAGACGAGACAGAGTCTCGTCTTCTGTTGGTGCGACGGTCAGTGTTTCGATGTTGTAGTTGCGCTGGGAAAAAAGTCCAATAACCCGTGACAACGCGCCCGGCTCATTCTCAAGCAATACCGATATAATACGACGCATGATTATCAGACCCTCTCCGTTTTACTGAGCCACATGTCCTTCATGGAACCGCGTGCGATGTGCATGGGATACACATGCTCGAACGGGTCCACGTAGATATCCAGGAACACGAGCTTGTCTTTCATGGCCAGCGCTTCCTTGAGCTTCGGCTCCAGCTCCTCCTTCTTGTCGATCCGGATACCCACGTGACCATAAGCTTCAGCCAGCTTGACGAAATTGGGCAGCGAGCCCATATAGGAATGCGAATGGCGGGACTCATAATTCATGTCCTGCCACTGCTTCACCATACCCAGAGCCTGGTTGTTCAGATTGATAATTTTCACGGGCAAATTGTACTGATTGCAGGTCGACAGCTCCTGGATATTCATCTGGATACTGCCCTCACCGGTCACGCAGAGAACCTCACTGTCCGGATAGTTCAGCTTAATGCCCATGGCCGCGGGCAAACCGAAGCCCATGGTGCCAAGGCCACCGGAATTGATCCAGCGGTTAGGCTTGTCGAACTTGTAGTACTGGGCCGCGAACATCTGGTGCTGGCCCACATCCGAGGTTACATAGGCGTCGCCGTTGGTCAGCCGCCAGAGCATTTCAATAACTTCCTGGGGCTTGATGTACTCCTCGCTTTTTTCGTAGCGCATGCCGTGGAAGGCTCGCCATTCGTCGATCTGTTTCCACCAGGCGGACAGCGCTTCCTGATCCGGGCGGGTTTCGCTCTCGGCGGTCAACGCCAGCATCTCTCTGAGCACCGAATCCACCGGGCCGACAATCGGCACATCGGCATCGACGGTTTTTGAAATCGAGGCCGGGTCAATATCGATGTGCACGATACGGGCACCCGGGCAGAATTTCTCGGTCGCATTCGTGACCCGGTCGTCGAAACGGGCACCCACTGCAAGAATCAGATCCGCGTGGTGCATGGCCATGTTGGACTCATAACTACCATGCATGCCCAACCAACCCAGGGACTGTTTATCCGTGGCCGGAAAGCCGCCGATGCCCATGAGCGTATTGGTGACCGGAAAACCCAGCTTGTGCGCCAGCTCTGTCAGCTGCTCCGACGCTTTGCCCAGGATGACGCCGCCGCCGGCGTAGATGATCGGACGCTTGGCTGCCATCATCATTTCAACCGCTTTCTTGATCTGGCCGGCGTGACCACGGATAGCAGGGTTATAGGAGCGAAGTTTCACCTTCTTGGGAAAGACGTACTCATAGCGCTCGTTCGGAGTGCACATGTCTTTCGGGATATCCACGACAACCGGGCCCGGACGCCCGGTGGATGCAATGTAATAGGCCCGACGAATGGCTTCCGGGATTTCCTGGGGATGACGGATGCTTATATTGTGCTTAACCACAGGACGGGAGACGCCAATCATGTCGGTCTCCTGAAAGGCATCTTCGCCAATCAGCGTTGACATGACCTGTCCGCAAAGGACCACCATGGGAATGGAGTCCATAAAAGCGGTGGCGATACCGGTAATTGTGTTGGTTGCGCCAGGGCCTGAGGTGACCAACACGGTGCCGGCCTTGCCGCTAGCACGGGCGTAACCGTCCGCCATATGCACAGCAGCCTGTTCATGACGGACAAGGATGTGCTTGACCTTGTCCTGTCGGAACAATGCATCGTAAATGTGCAGTGCTGCACCACCCGGATAGCCATAAATGTACTCGATGCCCTCGTCCTGAAGGGAGCGAATCAGCATATCGGCGCCAGACAATAACTCCACGTTTCTTACCCTCTATATATAGCAGTGAATGTGCCGGGATTGGCCCGGCTGCCCGGATATCCGGCTCAGGCTTCTTTTGGAAGCCAAGCCGGATGTTCTGCCACACTTATCAGACGAGAGGTTATCTCCTGGCCAGCCATGCGCCTGAGGGTCCCGGGCATGGCCAAACACTGGGCTGTCGTTAACGACAACCATTTCGCAGCCTTTGCGCGAAGCGTTCAGCGTGGTAATCATGGAGGCGCACTGCTCGGGATTGCCGATAGCGCTGCCCCTTTTTCAGGCAGTCGGTGATTTTGACAGGGCGAAATTCCCTGTCAATAGTTGTTACGCGAATAGAGCCATAAGAGATGACCGGCGCATACGTTCACTAGTCCACAAAATTGAGCTAGACTTGAACAAACACGAGCCAGTCGTGCCAAAATAAAACTTCTTCGTTGAGGCAAGTAAAATCTGGCCCAACCTGTTTTCGACGGATAGAGCCGCAGTGGTGAGCCCCTTATGACAATAAAAAGCCTTTTCCTGATTGCCATGATAACACTGGCGCCAGCCCTGGCTACAAGTGCCGGCGTATACAAATGGACCGACGACGAAGGCGTGACCCACTTTGGCGATCGCAAGCCCAGGGGGCACAACACCGAACTGGTCAACATCCGCTCCGGCAAGTCCAGCCCCACTAAAACGACGGGTACAAGCAGCAGTCCACGGGAGAAGCTCGATGCCATCGATCAACGTCGCCAAAGCGGGCAGGAGGAGCAGAAACTGACCGCTCAGGACGACGCCCAGCGCAAGCAGAAACAGGCCAATTGCGAGACCGCCCGCAGCAATCTGGCGGTTCTCGACTCCAACGCCCGCATTAAAGTGGAGGAAAATGGCGAGCAGCGCTTTCTCGCCCCCGAGGAAATACAAGAGCAGCGGGATCGCTTTCAGGAAATTGCGGACACCAACTGTTAGAGCTTTTACGCACCAGCCACAAGGCCGGAGAGCGATCAGTCAGCGATCACGCTCCAGCCGGCCATGATCAGCCTTTTGTGAACACCAGCTGGTGGTCCGAAACACTGCCTTTAATGGTGTCGCCCGGCATGAAATCGCCCTTCAGCAAACTCTGGGACAGAGGGTTCTCGATCTGACGCTGGATAGCACGCTTCAGGGGGCGAGCGCCATAGACCGGGTCGTACCCCAGCTCCGCCAGCAGGGCCATGGCTGAGTCATCCAGCTCCAGCTTCATATCCTGCTCCTTCAAGCGCTTGCTGAGCATCTCGATCTGAACCTTGGCAATGCCCTGAATCTGATTTTTCGCCAGGGGATGGAAGACCACCACTTCATCCACCCGGTTGATGAACTCGGGCCGGAAATGGGTACCCACAACCTCCATGACCGCCTGTTTCATATCTTCGTAATCATGCTCTCCGGCCTTCTGCTGGATGATGTCTGAACCCAGGTTGGAAGTCATGACAATCACGGTGTTGCGAAAATCCACGGTTCGGCCCTGACCGTCGGTCAGGCGGCCATCTTCCAGGACCTGCAGGAGAATATTGAACACATCCGGGTGCGCTTTCTCCACCTCGTCCAGCAAAAGCACGGAATAAGGGCGACGGCGCACGGCCTCAGTGAGGTAACCCCCTTCCTCATAGCCGATATAGCCGGGAGGCGCGCCGATCAGCCGCGCTACCGAGTGCTTTTCCATGAACTCGGACATATCAATTCGCACCATGGCCTCCTCGGTATCGAACAGAAACGAGGCCAGGGTTTTGCACAGCTCGGTTTTACCCACACCGGTCGGGCCCAGGAACAGGAACGAGCCATTAGGGCGACTGGGGTCCGACAATCCGGCACGGGAACGACGCACGGCGTTGGCGACGGCTTCCACCGCTTCGTCCTGACCTATGACGCGCTTGTGTAACTCGGACTCCATGCGCATGAGCTTGTCTCGCTCGCCTTCCAGCATCTTGGAGACCGGAATGCCCGTCCACTTGGAAACAACTTCCGCAATTTCCTCTTCCGTGACCCGATTGCGCAGCAGTGTCATCTCCATCATTTCAGCCTGGCTGGCCATATCGAGCTGACGCTCCAGGTCCGGTATACGACCGTACTGCAACTCGGACATCTTACCCAGGTCACCGGCGCGACGGGCATTCTCCAGGTCGATCCGGGCCTGCTCCAACTGGCTTTTAATCTTCTGAGAGCCGTGCAGGGCCGCTTTTTCGGTATTCCAGACCTCTTCAAGATCCGCATACTCGCGCTCAATGCCAGCAATGACTTCTTTCAGTTCATCCAGGCGCTTTATCGAACTGGGGTCGATCTCTTTTTTCAAGGCCTCCCGCTCAATCTTGAGCTGGATCAGGCGCCGCTCAAGACGGTCCAGGGGTTCCGGCTTGGAGTCCATTTCCATGCGAATCTGACTGGCCGCCTCATCCACCAGATCGATGGCCTTGTCCGGCAGCTGCCGGTCCGTGATGTACCGGTGCGACAGTTTGGCCGCGGCGATGATGGCGCTATCCGTCACCTCGACACCGTGATGCACTTCGTAACGTTCTTTCAGGCCGCGCAGAATCGCGATTGTGTCCTCTTCATTGGGCTCGGACACGACGATTTTCTGAAAGCGGCGCTCAAGGGCGGCGTCTTTTTCGATGTTCTCACGGTATTCGTCCAGCGTGGTGGCGCCAACGCAGTGGAGTTCGCCCCGGGCCAGCGCCGGTTTCAACATGTTGCTGGCGTCCATGGAGCCTTCCGCTTTGCCGGCGCCGACCATGGTATGCAATTCGTCAATGAACAGAATGACCTGGCCTTCCTGTTTCGACAATTCTTTCAGAACCGCCTTCAGACGCTCCTCGAATTCGCCGCGGAACTTGGCGCCGGCGATCAAGGACCCCATGTCGAGCGACAGAACCTTTTTGCCTCTCAGGCCATCGGGCACTTCGCCATCAACGATACGCTGCGCAAGGCCCTCTACAATGGCCGTTTTACCCACGCCGGGCTCGCCAATCAAAACAGGGTTATTCTTGCGGCGGCGCTGCAACACCTGGATGGTGCGCCGGATTTCATCATCACGACCAATAACCGGATCCAATTTGCCGGCTTCAGCGCGCTCTGTCAGGTCAAGGGTATACTTCGACAAAGCCTGGCGACTCTCTTCGGCGCCGGCGTCTTCAACGGTTTCACCGCCCCGGACTTCGTCGATCGCCCGGCCCAGTGCGTCCTTGTTGAGGCCGTTCTCGCGAAGAATACGCCCCAGGGAGCCTCGATCATCCAGTGCACCCAGAAGCAGCAGTTCACTGGAGATAAACTGGTCGCCCCGCTTTTGGGCTAATTTATCAGCAATGTTGAAAAGGCGGCCCATGTCGTTCGACATGGCCACATCCCCTGCTGAACCCTGCACTTCGGGCAAGGTTTCGATCTCGCGGGCCACAGCCTGGCGCAGCCGTCCCACGTCCACACCCATCTGCCTGAGCAGCGGTTTGATAGAACCGCCCTGCTGATCGAGCATCGCTTGCATCAAGTGAACCGGCTCGATGAAATTGTGGTCTTTGCCCACGGCAATGGACTGCGCGTCGGCGAGAGCGGTTTGAAGGCTCGTGGTGAGTTTGTCAATTCGCATGAGACTTTATACTCCGGATTCGGCAATTAAGGCGCATTCTGCTAGCCACCCGCGTTCGCGAGACGCGCCAAGTGATACCTTCAATGTGTGGGCGGCTCAGAGGACTTCAAGCGATTGAAAAAACGGGTGGCGAGGATTTTTTATTCGTCAATCGAGCCAGACAAGACTGGCCATCCGGCCAGTGCGGCCATCCCGGCGAAAAGAGTAAAACCGGCCGGGATCGGAGGCAGTGCAAAGCCCTCCGCCGTATACTTGCGTGAGACCGGCACTTTCCAGGCGCCACTTGGCGAGCTGCCAGATATCCGCCATGAAGTGTCCCGCTCGTGCGCCAACGGGGTTGAATGCCCGGGCGGCCCAGGGATCGGCGGCTACAAATTCAGCCCTGACTTCCGGTCCGACTTCGAAACTTTTGGGGCCGATGGCAGGCCCCATCCAGGCCATCAAGTCCTGCGCCGGCACCCCCATAGCCGCAACCGTTCGCTCAAGAATCCCCCCGGCCAGGCCTCGCCAGCCTGCGTGGGCGGCAGCAACGCAGGTTCCCGCTTGGTCACAAAACAGAACTGGCAGGCAATCCGCGGTAAGAACCGTGCATGCCTGATGGCGTTGCCGGGTGACGCTGGCATCGGCCTTTGGCACCCCTTTGGATGGTTGCGAGACCACCACGGAACTGTGGACCTGTTCAAGCCAGCCCAGCTGTCCGGGATTCAAACCGGCTGATGCGGCCAGCCGCCGTCGATTAGCGGCGACATCCGCCAATGAGTCACCCACATGACCACCCAGATTCAATGACTCCCAGGGGCTCTGGCTGACCCCGCCAAGACGGGTTGTTGCCAGCGCCCGCACTGCCTTTGGCGCGGGCCACTCAGGAACAATCACCGGCAACTCAAAAGGCATTGGCGTCTCTTTCCAGTATATGAGCGCGCAAGGCATGGACCAGAACGTCCATATCCTCAGGACGAAATACTTCCCAGCTCAGGGTTTCGCCGCTAACCGGATGCTCCAGGGTCAGTTTCCGGGCATGAAGCGCCTGCCGCTGAAACCCTGACAAAACCTCGCGCAGCGCCTCGCTGCTGCCTTTGGGCAGACGCAGCCGCCCGCCATACATCTGGTCGCCCACTAATGGGTGGCGGCGGTGAGCCAGATGCACCCGAATCTGGTGTGTGCGACCGCTTTCCAGCTTACAGTGAATGAAAGTGTGGGCAGCGAAGCGCTCCAACACCCGGTAATGGGTCACTGCCGGTTTTCCGGAAGCCACAACGGCCATTTTCTTGCGCTCCCGGGGATGACGGCCGATCGGTTCATCAACGGTGGCGCCGCCGGTCATGGTGCCAACCACTACGGCTTCGTATTCACGCCCCATGGTGCGGGTCTGAAGCTGATTAACCAGCGATGTGTGGGCAACCAAGCTCCGGGCCACCACCATAATGCCGGAAGTGTCTTTGTCGAGCCGGTGAACGATACCTGCCCTGGGGAGGTTCTCGACTTCCGGGGCGTGGTGCAAAAGCGCGTTCACCAGGGTGCCGTCGGCATGCCCAGCCGCCGGATGCACCACCAGCCCCGCCGGTTTGTTGATGACAAGCAGGTGCTCGTCTTCATAAACGATATCCAGGCTGATTTTTTCTGCCTGCCAGGTCACCTGGGCTTCGTGTTCCGCATCCAGTTGCAGCCGGTCGTCCAGCATGACTTTGTCACGGGGACGGTAGGTTTTGCCGTTCACGGTCAGTACGCCGGTCTTGATCCAGCCTTGCAGTCGCGAGCGCGAGTGTTCCGGCATCAACTCAGCAGCGGCCTGATCCAGGCGCCGGTCACTGAGTTCCGGTGGTATGGTAAATTCAGCGGTAATGCGATTTTCCAAAGTCATTAGGGCCCCAAGGCAGTAATGCGGGACAGGTAACGGAAGGATTGTTCCTCGCGAACCTGTTCTGTATGTGACATAAAATTAGCGTGGAAAAGAAAACAGCCCCTGCACAGGAGACCAGAACCCAGCTACAATGTCGGCCGTTCGGTTATTATTTCATTATACGGGATTCCGGCATGAGTTCAGGTTTTCGATTATTATTAATAGCATCGCTTTTTGCACTGGTCGCCGGCTGTTCCTCGAAACAGCAAGAGGAAGTTCTGCCGGAAGAGACTTATTATGACAATGCCCGCAAGGCCATGAACTCGGGCAACTTCAACCAGGCCGAGCAAAACCTCGACTTTCTCGAGACCTACTACCCTTTCGGACGCTACGCGGAACAGGCTCAACTCGACCTGATCTACGCCCGCTACCAGAACTTTGATCTGGAAGGCGCAAGGGCAGCGGCCGACCGCTTCCTGAGGCTCAATCCGCAAAGCGAAAACGTCGACTACGCGCTCTACATGCGCGGGCTGGCCTCCTACAACCTGGACATTAATCTGGCCGGCCGTTACCTGCCCATCGACCTGTCCGAGCGTGACCCGGGCGAGCAGCGCCGCGCCTTCCGGGACTTCTCGGCATTACTCAGCCAGTACCCGGACAGCGAATACGCTCCGGATGCACGTCAGCGAATGATCGCCATCCGTAATCGTCTCGCCGAACTGGAACTGCATGCTGCGCGCTATTACATCAGACGCGAAGCCTACCTGGCCGCCAACAATCGCGCCCGATACGTCGTGGAAAACTTCCCGAAAGCGCCCGCTACCGAAGAAGCACTCATAATCATGGCGGAAACCTATCAATTCCTCGGCGTGAAACAAGCCGCCCGGGATGCCATCGCGCTGCTGTCCACAAATTACCCGGACAGCGACGCATTTGATGAAAACATGGAATTCCAGTCAAACCGCATCAAACGGGAAAACCGATCCCTGACCAGCGTAGTCACGTTTGGCCTGTTCGGCGACGACTGAGAAAGATCACTTTCCGATCTTCCAGCCATTTGTAATCGGATAACGACGGTCCTTGCCAAAGCCCCGTTCCGTTATCCGGATTCCAATGGGTGCCTGGCGGCGCTTGTACTCGTTGACATCCACCAACCGAGTGGCCCGCTCCACGTCCGCCCGCTCGAATCCTTCGGCGATAATGGCTTCCGCGCTGTAGTCCCGCTCGACGTAGAGATTGAGAATCTGATCCAGGACATCGTATTCCGGCAAGCTGTCCCGGTCCTGTTGGTCAGGTGCCAACTCCGCTGACGGCGGCCTGCTGATCACTCGCTCGGGGATCACCCGGGACCGGGTGTTGCGATAACGGGAGAGCTCGACAACCATGGTCTTGGGCACATCCTTCAGGGCATCGAAGCCGCCCGCCATGTCGCCATACAGGGTCGAATAACCCACGGCCATTTCACTCTTGTTACCGGTGGTCAATACCATTGAGCCGAACTTGTTGGACAAGGCCATGAGTATCACGCCGCGAATCCTGGCTTGCAGATTCTCCTCGGTAGTATCCGGTTCGGTCCCTTCAAAGGGTTCGGCCAGGGTGCTCATGAAGGCATCGTACATGGGCTCAATCGAGTAGACATTGTATTCCACGCCAAGCAAGCGGGCCTCCTCTTCGGCGTCTTCCAGGCTCATATCGGCGGTATAGCGAAACGGCATCATGATCGCCCGCACCCGGTCCGCCCCCAGAGCATCGACGGCAATCGCCAGCGTCAGCGCCGAATCAATGCCGCCGGACAAGCCCATGACCACCGACTTGAAGCCATTCTTGTTGACGTAATCCCGCACCCCAAGCACCAGGGCACTGTAGATATTTGCCTCCAGCGAGGGCTCTTGCAGGGGCGGCTGTATAACAGGCTGACAGTGATGCTCATTGATAAAATCCACCGGATAGAGGCCCTCTGCAAACTGAGGCACCTCCACCGCGAGCCCGCCGGCATGGTCGTAAACCATAGAGCCACCATCGAAAACCAGCTCGTCCTGCCCACCCACCAGATTGGCATAAAGAACAGTAACCTGGTTCTCCCGGGCCTTGCGCTCCAACAGTGCCTTGCGGCGGGCCTGCTTATCGATATCGTAAGGCGAGGCATTCAGATTGACGACCAACTGGGCCCCCGCCCCTGCAGCGGCCTCCAAGGGCCCGTCACTCCAGATATCCTCACAAACCGTGAGACCGACTGCGACACCGCGAATATCCACCACACAAGGCTCCCGACCGGAAGCGAAATAGCGCTTTTCATCAAACACCTTATAATTGGGTGGGAATTGTTTGTGGTAGCGGGCTGTTATCCGGCCGCCGTCGATCACCACGGCGGCGTTATAAAGCAGCCCCCGTTCGCGCAGGGGCACACCGATCACCATGGCCGCCCCGAGATCCGCAGCCATCAGTTCATCCAGAGCCTCCCGCACTCGCACATCCAGACTTGGCCGCAACAAAAGGTCTTCCGGGGGATAGCCCGTCAGACACAATTCGGGAAAAACCACAAGATCGGCATTATGCACCCTCTGCGCAGTGCGAACCGCCGCTATAATGTCACGGGCATTCCCGGGAATATCTCCCACCAGGAAATCCAGCTGGGCAATGACTACCCGAAGATTGACCGGTGTTGTTCGGGAGGGGGTCTCCGACTCTTGAGGCATGCTCTGTGCTCCTGTAACTTTTTGCGATTAAACGACTATTATGAATTCATGATCTTTCTATTTTCCCATTCTTGGGCCCACTTAATGCAACCATAAAGACCCCCAGACATGGCAGATAACCGTGGCTTTTTAAGCGCTCCGCTGGCCGGCCCCACGAGGCCGGAACAACAAACACGCCTGTTCCGCATCTATAATCATTACCGGCTGGTCATCAGTCTGGCTTTGGCCGTGGCATTATTCATCAGCCTGGATAATTTTGACACGCGCTATCTGATGCTGGATTACTACCAGGCCACCGTCATCAGCTACCTGGCGCTGAACATTTTCATCGCGCTGCTGCTAATGGCGGGCTTCCAGCCCCAGCCGCGCCACATCACGCTGTCGGTCGTGCTGGACGTCCTGATCATGCATGCCTTGCTGCTATTCAGCAGTGGCATCACCAGCGGACTGGCCAATCTGGTCATTATAACCGTTGCCGCCGGCAACATCCTTACCCCCAGTCGTATGGGAACCCTCTATGCGGCCCTGGCCGCTATCTGCTCCCTTGGCATCGCCGGCTGGTCGGCTCTAAGTACGGACTCCGGCGCCGATAACATTGTCCGGGCGGGCTCATTAGGAATATTGTATTTTGCCGCCGCCCTATTACTACAGAACATTACCCGGCGAATGATCCGCAGCGAAGAGCTGGCCAGTTCCCGAGCTCAGAGCATTGTCGAGCTGGAACAGATCAACCGCCAGATCATTCAGCGTATGCGCACCGGCATTCTGGTCACCGACCGCTTCGGCCGGGTACGTCTGGCCAATGCCGCGGCGGAGGAGCTGCTGTTCGGCCAGAGCTCTGCCGACCCGAGGCAAGACCTGCCGTTACCGCCGCCCTTGCGCTCAGGCCTGCAAGCCTGGCTGCGTGATCCGGCGGCCCGAACGGAGCCGTTTCAGGCCAGTCCGGTATCGCCGCTGCTGCAGGCAAACTTCACCCGCCTGCATCAGGAAGAAGGTGACCAGATTCTGGTTTTCATCGAAGACATGAGCAAGGTTACGCAACGGGCCCAGCAAATGAAGCTGGCTTCTCTCGGCCGGCTTACCGCCGGCATTGCTCATGAAATCCGCAATCCTTTGGGCGCCATCAGCCACGCCGCCCAGCTCATGGGCGAAAGCCAGGCACTGGATGGGCCGGACCGTAAAATGCTGGATATCATCCAACGTCACTCGCACCGGGTAAATGATATCATTGAAAACGTTCTGGACCTGTCCCGGCGCCAGCCGGCGCAAAGCGAGCGAATCGACATCGCCGTCTGGCTTGAAGAGTTTGCCAGTGATTACCGGCAGACTGTCCGCGCCCAATACGACACGGTTGTGGACATCCAACTGGACATCGGAGACGATTTGCCAGTCGCGCCCATAGACCAGAGCCAGATGGAGCAGGTGCTGGTTAACCTGTGCGACAATGGTTTGCGCTTCAGCGCCGCCGAAACCGGCACGCCGACGCTCTATATCACCGCCGGAGCGACAGCTGATCGCGAGCGGGCCTTTGTCGACATACGCGACACGGGGCCGGGCATCGAGCCTGCAAACCGCGGCTCCGTCTTCGAGCCGTTTTTCACCACCGACAAAAGCGGAACCGGCCTGGGACTGTATTTGGCCAGAGAACTCTGCGAGGCGAACCAGGCGCACCTGTCATTGCTACAGGATGCCCGAGCCGGCTGCTGTTTTCGCATTACCTTTGCCCATCACGGCCGCTTGATCTGACCAGAACACCGGGAAGTTGAAGCCTCCGGGGCGCCCGGGCGAATAGAACAATAAAAACCACACGAGACGTTACGCAATGACGACCCAAACCGCACTAATTGTTGATGACGAGCCGGACATTCGCGAACTGCTGGAAATCACGCTGACCCGCATGGGCATTACCACCCGGACAGCGGCAGACGTCACCACAGCCAAAACCCTGCTCACCGAAATCCGGCCCCAGTTGTGTCTCACCGACATGAACCTGCCGGATGGCAACGGCATCGAGCTGGTGGACTGGATCCAGCAAAACTGCCCCTGCACTCCGGTCGCCGTCATCACGGCCTACGGCAGCATGACCACCGCCATAGAAGCCCTGAAAGCGGGCGCCTTCGACTTTGTTTCCAAGCCGGTGGAACTGCCCAGACTACGAGAGCTGGTTAACAGCGCCCTCAAACTCTCGGAGCCACCGGCCAGTGCCGACAAAGACCCGGACGAGCCCGGGCTTCTGCTGGGAGAATCCGGCGAAATAAAACGCCTGCGAAATCAAATACGCAAACTGGCGCGAAGCCAGGCGCCTGTGTTTATCAGCGGCGAATCCGGCAGCGGCAAGGAACTGGTGGCCCGGATGATTCACATACAGGGCCCCAGAAAGGAAGCGCCGTTTGTCGCCGTAAACTGTGGCGCCATACCCTCGGAGCTGATGGAAAGCGAGTTTTTCGGCCACAAGAAAGGCAGCTTCACCGGCGCCACCGACAACAAGGAAGGGCTTTTCCGCTCCGCCAGCGGCGGCACGCTTTTTCTCGACGAAGTCGCCGACCTGCCGTTGGCGATGCAGGTGAAGCTGCTCCGGGCCATCCAGGAAAAAGCCGTGCGGCCGGTGGGTGAAGCGAAAGAAGTCAGCGTCAACGTCCGCGTGCTGAGCGCCACTCACAAGAACCTGCCGGGACTGGTCGAAGAAGGCCAGTTCCGCCAGGACCTGTTCTACCGCATCAACGTCATCGGCATCAGCGTACCGCCGCTGAGGGCCCGCGCCGACGACATCCCGCTGCTGGCCAAACACATACTGCAACGCATTGCCGGCGAATACGAGTGCCCGCCTGCACGGCTGACCGGCGCCGCCATCGCACGCCTGGAACAGTACGATTTCCCCGGCAACGTGCGGGAACTGGAAAACATCCTCGAGCGGGCCTTCACCCTGTGCGAACAGGACAGCATCGACGCCGACGACCTGCACCTTGGCGGCGCCCCGGTGATGAAGGCGCCCGGCACCGCCGCTGAAGCCGCGGACAAGCCGAATCTGCCGGAAGGCGAGATGGACCTGGAAAACTTCCTGGAAAACATTGAGCGCCAGGCTATTGAAAAGGCCCTGGAAGCCACGCGCTGGAACAGGACGGCCGCGGCCAAGCGGCTGGGGGTCAGTTTCCGGGCCTTGCGGTATAAATTGAAGAAGTTTGGGATGGAGTAGCAGAGCGACCCAACCCACAAAATCAACTTCAGAAGTTAAGATATAATGTAGTTGGGCTCAAGCCGGAAGCGGGAGCCCCCAGGAAGAACACCCAACAAGGAGCGTTATCTACCATGCCGATTCAGACACGGCCTGCCGGTTTTACTTTACTCGAACTCGTAATCACTATCGCCATACTGGGTATCGTTGCCAGCCTGGCAGCTCAGGGTTGGAACGCTGCGTTTGAACGCAGCAGACACCTGACCATTCTTGACAGCTACCACAATTTTTTTGCCTTTGCGCGATGGGCTGCGGCCAGTCAGCGCTCTCTGGTCACCATTTGCCCTCTCTCTGAGCAACATAAGTGTGTGGATGACTGGCAACGGCCGGTATCCGTTTTTATGGATGCAAATAATGACAAACAGCCTGACAACGGAAAAATCCTGAAGCAAGTGCAGCCTGTTCAGCATCCGTTCAAAATGCGTTCCCGAACGGCAGGACGCGGATACTTTCAGTTTAATGAGAGGGGATTTGCATACGGTTCATTGGGAAGTCTCGTGTTGTGCCCGGCAAATGTCGAAACCGCCACCATGACGTACATGGCAGTGAATATGGTCGGGCGGTTTAGGGTCCAGTCCGATGAAGATGGCGACGGAGTCATACGACTACGCTGGGGCGGCAGGATAAGCTGTTGAAACAGATTGAAAAGCCAGTCATCAGACTGGCTTTTCAATGCTTAGTTGTTCCAGCTTGTTTGGGCGCCCCACCTTCGGGCTCCAGTGGAGTCAAGCTCAAGATTACCGTCACCAGCCTGAGCGCCGTTTGGTTTTGGCGTTGCCCGCAATGTGAACGATGTATTGTCAGCTGCCTCTATGGTGAGATCGTAATATTTGG
>JAGXLV010000135.1 GCA_018334495.1 Oleiphilaceae bacterium | reverse complement strand
GGAAAGGGGCCTTTGACCTCGGGCTTGCCTTCACTGTCCTTGAACTCGTCCTTGACCTCCTGTTTGGTCATTCGCAGTTTTTTCTGATGAGAGAATATCTGAAAAGGCACATCGATGGCGGCAATGATGATGGTGGCGCAGGCCAGCAGGAAGAAACTCCAGGCCAGCGTCCAGACCACGGTTTCAATCGCCGGGAAAGTCGCTTTCTCGGAAATCGCCAGCAGGTTCTCGGTACGAAGATCCAGAATCAGGATGGCAATAACCATCACCAGACCGACCTTGGCGATGGCTTTGACCAGTTCCACCAGGGCCTTCATGGAAAACATGCGCTTGAGGCCTTTCAGCGGATCCATCCGGTTGAGCTTGGGGGCGATGGCCTTGCCGCTGAACAGGATGCCGCCAATACCGATGGGCCCGAGTATGGCCGCAATGAACAACACGAGCATCAGCGGCATTACGCCAACCGACGCCGCCCATGCGGAGTCCATCAGGTGCAGTGCCATTTGATTGGTGTCGAAAATGGCATCCCGGTCAAGTACGAAGTTCGCCCGCATAAGGCGTTCCAGCGCGCGCGCCAGAATGCCTCCGAAAACCAGCAAACCACCGGCCCCCGCCAGCAACACCGCCATGGTGGCCAGCTCCTTGGAACGGGCGGTTTCGCCCTCCTCCTTGGATTTTTCAATGCGCCGGGGGGTGGCTTCTTCGGTTTTTTCCTGACTGTTGTCGTTTTCTTCAGCCATGACCTACTCAGTTACCAGGGGCAGCGATGTGCAGCAGCCCTTATTGCCTGTATCAGGGTTGTCCCTGAAGCTGGCGCATGAATTCGAATGTCTCTTCAGTGTACTGCTGGAAATGCGGCAGAAAATTGGCGTGCAGCACCCATATGGCAAACAATCCAAAAATCAGGCCAATGGGAAAACCGAGTGCGAAAATGTTCATTTGCGGGGCCGCACGGGTCATCACACCGAAAGAGATGTTGACGATAAACACCGCAGCCACCGCCGGCAGTGCCAGCAACATGGCGGAAACGAAAATCCAGCTGATCCTGTGGGCTAGGGACCAGACCCCCTCCTGCCCCAGGCCCTCCAGGCCAATGGGCAGAGTCCGGAAACTCTCCAGAAAAACCTCGAAAGCGACCAGATGACCGTTCATGGCCAGATAAAGCAGTGTGATGGTGATGGTATAAATCTGGGCGAGTACCGGCACGTTCACGCCATTGGCCGGGTCCACCATGGAGGCAAAGCCCAGGCCCATTTGCATGGCGATCATCTGGCCGGCCACCACGAACAGCTGAAACAGCGCCGTCAGCGCGAAGCCCATGCCCACACCAATCAAAATCTGTTGCAGCGTGATGACCACCGCATCCGCATTCAGAGCCTCAACCCGGGGCACCTCGTCCAGCATCGGCACCACCAGCACGGTGATCAAAAGTGCCAACCCAAGACGAATCCGCGCCGGCACAAGCTGGGTTCCCAAAAAGGGAACAACCATCATGAAACTGGCAATCCGGAAAAGCGGCCAGAGGTGCTGACCCACCCACTGGCCCAGCAAATCGGCACTGATTTCAGACGGAATCATGGCTTAACCGATCAGGTAGGGAATGCTGGAAATAAGCTCGTTGGCATGGTCAAGCAGCTTGGTCAGCATCCAGGGGCCGGCGAAAACAATCACCAGCAGGGTCACGATGAAACGCGGCAGGAAGCTCAGGGTCTGCTCGTTAATTTGGGTCGCGGCCTGAAACGTACTGACCACAAGACCGATCACAAGCCCCGGCCCGATGATCACGCCAGCCAGCAGCACGATCATCCACAAGGCCTCGCGCATGATGTCGATAACGGTTTCCGGGGTCATTGTGGTGTCTCCTCTGCGCCCTGGCGGTTAAATGCCGTAGCTGGCCGCCAGTGTGCCCATGATCAACGACCAGCCGTCCACCAGCACGAACAGCATGATCTTGAAAGGCAATGAAATGATAATCGGCGACAGCATCATCATGCCCATCGCCATCAGAACGCTGGCGACCACCATGTCGATAATCAGGAAGGGAATAAACAGAATAAACCCGATCTGGAAGGCGGTCTTGAGCTCGCTGGTGACGAAGGCCGGCATCAGCACCCAGAAGGACACATCCTCCGGCGTGGCGTACTGCTCGTCGGCAATGCGCATGAACAGCCCCAGGTCGTCCTCGCGGGTCTGGGCCATCATGAACTTCCGGAACGGCTGACTGGCCAGATCCACTGCCTCCAGCGAGGTCACCTCCTCCTCCAGGTAAGGTTGCAGACCCGCTAGGTTAGCCTCTTCAAACACGGGTTTCATGATGAAGATGGTCAGGAAAAGGGTCAGGCCCAGAAGAATCTGGTTCGACGGCGTGGACTGCAAGCCCAGCGCCTGACGCAGGATGGCGAACACAACGATGATGCGGGTAAACGAGGTCATCATCATTAACATGGCGGGCAGGAAGGTCAGCGCTGTCATCAACGCCAGAATCTGGAGGCTGACAGAGTATTCCTGGCCGCCGTCCTGCCCTTCAGTCAGGGTAAAGGCGGGGATACCCGGAATGCCGGAATCCTGGGCCAGGACATCCGGCGCCAGCAGGAGTGAAACCAGGCCCGCCAGGGGAGCCAGAAAACGGTACAGCACTGCGCTCATGATGAACTTCCGTCAGACCCGCCGGATGTTTTGGGTGGTTTCCACTGGCGCCCGATCATGCCCTGCAGGCGCCGGGAAAAATCGCTGTCGCCGCCTTCGGACGGCGTCACCACCGGCTCATCGAATACATGCAGGGTCCGGATGGCGGAGGCGGTAATGCCGACCAGAATCTGGGTGCCACCCACCTCGATCAGGGCAATGCGCTCGCGCGCGCCCAGGGCCATGACCGAGACCACCTTGATGGCCTGATTGTTGACGCCGCCCATGCCGGTCATCCGGCGGACAATCCAGGCACAACCAAAGATGATCGCAATGACCGCCAGCAGGCCCAGCCCGAGGGTGACCAGCGAGATAACCTCGCTGGCACCATTGCCGCCACCCTCTTCTTTCCCGGCCGCCGCCACCCACAGGGGCGCGGCCGTTCCGAGTGCCAGTACGAGGCGGCGGCCGCCATGAAGACACTTCAACGCCAGATGTGCCATACCTACTTGGATAACCGTTTGATGCGTTCCCCGGGACTGATAACGTCCGTCAGGCGAATGCCGAATTTGTCGTTGACCATGACCACTTCGCCGTGAGCTATGAGCGTGCCATTAACCAGCACGTCCAGAGGTTCGCCGGCCAACCGGTCAAGCTCAATCACCGAGCCCTGGTTGAGCTGAAGCAGATTCCGGATCGCGATCTGGGTATTGCCCACTTCCATGGAAATGGTCACCGGGATGTCCAGAATGACATCCAGATCCTGAGTAATGCCCTCGGCCTTGGCCGCAGCGGCATTATCAAACTCTTCCATCTCCGGAGTCTTTACCTTGGGCTGCTTGCCTTTCCCCGAGTCCGCTTTGTCATCAGCCCCGGCGGCATCAAAGGCTACCTCATCGGGCTCCGCCTCATCATCGCCGGATTCCTGCATGGCCGCTTCCCACTCGGCGGCGAGTTTTTCGTCCTCGCTCATTTCTTCCGGCTTTTTCTTGTCGTCGTCAGCCATCCTGCCCTACCTTCAGTTGCTTTTTCACTGCCGGCTTTTTCGCCCGGCCCTGAATCTTGAGTGCGATCTTGCCATCCCGCGTGCCCATGGAGGCTTTATAAACCGGGATGCCGTTTGCCGTCAGCGTAAGCGGGTCGCTCAGTTCAACGGGTATGATGTCGCCCGTCTTCAAGCGGGCCACTTCCCGCAATGAGATACGGCGCCGCGCCACAGTGGCGTTGACCGGCACCATCACTTCCTTGACGTCTTCCTGCAAAGCGTTGACCCAGCGTTCGTCGACGTCGTCAATGTCACTCTGGACACCGGCATCAAGAATGTCCCGGATCGGCTCGATCATGGAATAGGGCAACGCCATGTGAAGTTCGCCACCGCCGCCGTCCAGCTCTATGTGGTAGGTGCTGATCACCACTACTTCGCTGGGGCTGACAATATTGGCCATGGCCGGATTCACTTCCGAGCTCATGTATTCAAAGTTGACCTTCAACACCGCGTGCCAGGCTTCTCGCATGTCTTCGAAAACCTGATCCAGAACCATCTGCACAATGCGGGTTTCCGTGGGGGTGAATTCGCGGCCCTCGATCTTCGCGTGCCGGCCCTCACCGCCAAAAAAGTTATCCACCAGCTTGAACACCAGCTTGGCGTCGAGGATGAACAGCCCGGTACCGCGTAGTGGCCGGACTTTGACCAGGTTGAGGCTGGTGGGCACGTACAGGGTGTGGATGTACTCGCCAAACTTCATGATCTTGATGCCGCCGGTGGACACGTCGGCATTGCGCCGCATGAGATTGAACAGGCTGATGCGGGTATAACGGGCAAACCGCTCATTGATCATTTCCAGGGTGGGCA
>JAGXLV010000061.1:11245-17057 GCA_018334495.1 Oleiphilaceae bacterium | reverse complement strand
GGGGTCGAAGTGGCCTGGACGATCATTCCGTTCATTATTCTTGTGGTCATGGCGATACCGGCCACGGCCACGCTGGTGGATATGTACGATACCACCGAGGCGGACATCGATATCAAAGTCACCGGCTACCAGTGGCGCTGGCAGTATGAGTATCTGAACGAAGACATCAGTTTTTTTTCCAACATGACCACCTCCCAGGACGAAATGTATAACCGGGTCGACAAGGACGAGAATTACCTGCTCGACGTGGACAACCGGGTCGTTATTCCGGTGGACAAGAAAGTGCGCCTGTTGCTGACGGCCAATGACGTCATCCATTCCTGGTGGATACCGGCTTTCGGCGTCAAGAAAGACGCCATTCCCGGCTTCATCAACGAAACCTGGACCCGTGTCGACGAGCCTGGTATCTATCGGGGACAGTGCACCGAATTGTGTGGTCGTGGTCACGCTTATATGCCGATTGTGGTGGAAGCCGTGCCTCAGGACGAATACGATGCCTGGGTTGCCGAGCAGCAGGGTGAAGCTCAGGCAGAGCGCGAGTTGACCGACAAAGACTGGACCATGGCTGAACTGATGGAGCGTGGCGAAAAAGCTTACACTACCAGTTGTGCCGGCTGTCATCAGGCTGACGGCACCGGAATGCCACCAACCTTCCCGGCCCTGAAAGGCAGTCAGATCGCGCTCGAAGACATGGAGGCGCATCTGGACGTGGTGGTTAACGGCGTATCAGGCTCTTCCATGCAGGCCTTTGGTCCCCAGTTGAGCGAGGTCGACCTTGCCGCTGTCATTACATACGAGCGTAATGCCTGGGGCAATGACACCGGTGAACTGGTGACGCCGAAAGAAGTATTCGATTACAAAAATCAGGAATGATTGCAGGGGGCGGACGCTTTGGCTTCCCGCCCGGCCTGACATGTTCATAAGCTAATACACGTCGCCAAGCAACAGGAACAGGCGTCTACGGGGGTTCTTCATGAGTGCGGTCACCGATACCCACGACCAGGATCATCATCACGGTCCGGCCAAAGGCTACATAACACGGTGGTTATTCACCACTAACCACAAAGATATCGGGTCAATGTACCTGATTTTCAGTTTCACCATGTTCCTGCTGGGCGGGGCTATGGCGATGGTGATTCGGGCGGAGCTGTTCCAGCCCGGTCTGCAGATCGTGGAGCCCGAGTTTTTCAACCAGATGACCACCATGCATGGTCTGATCATGGTGTTTGGTGCCGTCATGCCGGCTTTCGTCGGTCTGGCCAACTGGATGCTGCCTTTGATGATTGGCGCGCCGGACATGGCCCTGCCGCGCATGAACAACTGGAGCTTCTGGCTGCTGCCCTGCGCCTTCCTGATTCTGGTTTCAACGCTGTTCATGGAAGGTGGCGCCCCTAACTTCGGCTGGACTTTCTACGCGCCCCTGTCGACGACCTACGGGCCGCCAAGCACGACCTTCTTCATTTTTGCCGTCCACATCATGGGTGTCTCCTCCATCATGGGCGCCATCAACGTTATCGCCACCATTATCAACATGCGTGCGCCGGGCATGACCCTCATGAGAATGCCGCTGTTCGTCTGGACCTGGTTGATTACAGCTTTCCTGCTGATCGCTGTTATGCCGGTGCTGGCGGGCGTGGTCACCATGATGCTGATGGATATCAACTTTGGCACAAGCTTTTTTAATGCCGCCGGTGGTGGTGATCCGGTCCTGTTCCAGCACGTGTTCTGGTTCTTCGGACATCCCGAGGTCTATATCATGATCCTGCCGGCGTTTGGTGCGGTTTCCCATATTATCCCGGCCTTCTCGCGCAAGCGTCTATTCGGTTATGCCTCCATGGTTTATGCGGTAGGCGCCATTGCCGTTCTGTCCTTCGTGGTCTGGGCTCACCACATGTTCACGGTGGGCATTCCAATCGCCGGCCAGCTGTTCTTCATGTACGCGACCATGCTGATTGCCGTACCCACTGGCGTTAAGGTCTTCAACTGGGTGGCGACCATGTTCCGGGGCTCGCTGAGCTTCGAAACACCCATGCTGTTTGCCGTGGCCTTCGTAATACTGTTTACCATCGGCGGCTTTTCGGGCCTGATGCTGGCCATCGCGCCGGCGGACTTCCAGTATCATGACACCTACTTCGTGGTTGCCCACTTCCACTATGTTCTGGTGCCGGGTGCCATCTTCGGCATTTTTGCCTCGGCTTATTTCTGGCTGCCGAAGTGGACCGGCCATATGTACGATGAAGTGTTGGGCAAAACCCATTTCTGGCTGTCGTTTATCGGCATGAACCTGGCTTTCTTCCCGATGCACTTCCTGGGCCTGGCGGGTATGCCGCGGCGTATCCCGGATTACGCTCTGCAGTTCGCCGATTTCAACATGATATCCAGCATTGGCGCCTTCATGTTCGGGGCGACTCAGCTGCTGTTCCTGTTCATTGTGGTCAAATGTGTCCGTGGTGGTGAGAAGGCAGCGGCCAATCCCTGGGACGGTGCCGAGGGTCTGGAGTGGACAATCCCTTCACCAGCGCCCTACCACACCTTTGCCACGCCGCCCCATGTGGGACCTCTGGAAACGTTCCGGGCGCCGCCGGAAGTCAAATCAGAGTGACCGCAAGGCCAGGGCACTGAGACAAGGGTCTGCGACCAGAAGAAACGCCAGAAAGTTTGGCCGGTGGCGCAGACCAGCAAAAAAATAAACGATAACGGATAAGCCGTCGGAGACAGGCATGGCGACAGAGCAGAGTTATTACGTACCGGAGCAAAGCAAGTGGCCTATCATCGCCACCGTCGGGTTGGGCACCATGCTCTATGGTCTGGCCTCGATCATGGTGGAAAGCTCTGCGGGTGCTTCCACGACGACCGCATGGGTCGTTTTCAGCGTGGGATCGCTGATCATGGTTTATATGTTGTTTGGCTGGTTCGGCAATGTGATCAAAGAGAGCCGTGAGGGCCTTTACAGCGCCCAGATGGACCGCTCCTTCCGTTGGGGCATGAGCTGGTTCATCTTTTCCGAAATCATGTTCTTTGCGGCCTTTTTCGGCGTGTTGTTCTACGTCCGGATGTGGGCTTTGCCCTGGCTCGGTGGCGAGGGCGACCGGGGTTCCAGTAACATGCTCTGGGAGGGTTTCGAGGCGACCTGGCCACTGTTGAACAACCCGAATTCCGAGGCGTTTCCGCCACCGGAGGGCGTTATCAGTGCCTGGGGTTTGCCATTGGTCAACACTATTCTGCTGGTGACATCATCCTTCACGTTGACCGTTGCCCATCATGCCCTCAAGCATGACGAGCGTAAAAAAGCGAAAATCTGGTTGGCCGGGACCATTCTGCTGGCTGTGGTTTTCCTGTTCTTTCAGGCTGAAGAGTATGTCGAAGCCTACACCGAACTGAGCCTCACGCTGAGCTCTGGAATATACGGTAGTACCTTCTTCATGTTGACAGGCTTTCACGGTGCTCACGTATTGCTGGGCACAATCATGCTGATTACCATGTTGATCCGACTCCAGAAGGGGCACTTTACCGGCGACAACCACTTTGCTTTCGAGGCGAGCAGTTGGTACTGGCACTTTGTCGACGTGGTCTGGCTGGGCCTGTTCATTTTCGTCTATATTATCTGAGTGCGCTGATCGGGCCGGCAACCCTGACCACGGGCCCGGCCTGCTCGCCGTTTAAGGCGTCGGATTGAACGCAAGTTCGCCCTGCCAGGCGGACACTATGATCAGGGTTAAAAGCAAAAGACTCAGACCCACCCGCACAGCCAGCGAATTAACCACCCGGGTCGATTTACCCTCGTCCTTGATCAGGAAGAATAGCCCGGTAAACAAGCTGACAAGCACCGCCAGCATCAAAATCACGATAACCACTTTAAGCATGCATTTGTCTCCTGGTTCTTTAGGCGATATACGAGGTATGCGGTTTATGGGGTCACTATAACAGAGCATGACCAATCAAAAACCGACATCGAGACGGCGGTGGCATTGGGACTGGCGCCTGATGCTTTTTTCCGGGCTGTTACTCCCCCTGCTACTCGGGCTGGGCGTCTGGCAACTCGACCGCGCGGCGGAAAAGCAGGAACAATTGCAAAGCTGGCAACATCAGTCCGATGATGTCAGCTGGACAGACCGTATCGCCGATGGCCTCCAGAATGGCCAGCCAGTCGAGTTGACCGGTCGCTATTCCGATCGTTTTCACTGGTTGTTGGACAACCGGACTCGCGACGGCAGGCCGGGGTATGAAGTGCTGAGCGTTTTCTATCCAATCAGGGGCCCATCCGTGGTGGTCAATCGGGGCTGGATTGCCGCACGGCGCAGTCGGGACGATTTGCCACAACTGGAAACCCCAGCCCGGCAGTTAACGCTTGCCGGCCGGATAAGTAACTTTCCAGAGCCGCCCGTGCTGGCCGCTACCGAAACCGGCGAGGGCTGGCCCCGCCGTGTGCAGGCGTTGGCGCCGGATCAGGCTCGTCAGGCGGAGCCTGAGCTGGTGGCGCGGGTCCTGCGTTTGGCCGGGCCGGATCAACCCGGCGCGTTCAAGGCGGATTGGGCCCCTGATCGTATGGGCGCACAAACTCATTACGGTTACGCTTTCCAGTGGTTTTCTCTTGCCGCAGCCCTTATTGTTCTGACTTTCATTGCCAGCTATCGAAAAACCGAACCGGGAGAGCAGTAAAACCTATGGCTGAATACACGAATTCTCAACGCTCGCCGGAGCAGGTTCGGAGGGGGCGGCGCATGGCCGTCCTGTTGTTTTTTGTGGGCTTCGGGCCCATTATTTTAGCGACTGCCATGTACTACACCGGCTGGTTTAACCCGGAGGGTTTTGCCAACAAGGGCGAGTTGATTCATCCGCCGGTCTCGGTGGCAGCGCTCAACCTCAGGGATTCTGAGGGCGAACCTGTTGAGGATCGGTTTGGACCGGATATTGAAGACCCCGAGTGGGTGATGCTCGTCACCTCTCCCGGCCTTTGTGCCGAGGAATGCCAGCAAATGCTTTATCTGGCCCGTCAGGTCAATATCGCTTTGGGTAAAAATGCCAATCGGGTGAACCGGGCCGCCTACCTGGAAAGTATTCCCTCGGACCTGGACGAGGAAATGCGGGAGGAGTATCCCTCTATGGCGCTTCTGACCACCGAGAAAACAGCGGGATCAGCCTGGCCAGACGCGGTGGCGCCGGACAGCAAGCCCCGGATCCTGCTGGTGGATCCCTTTGGCAATATCATGATGCGCTATAACAGCGAACACACCGGCAAAGAGCTGATCAAGGACCTTAAGCATCTCCTGAAACTGTCACAGATTGGTTAATCCAGACCTGGCGAGGGCCAAAGTATGAGTACATCCGTGAAATCGCCCGAGGACCGTCGCCGGGCCATGGCCCTTTGGGCGCTGCTGGCCAGCCTGCTCGCGGTTTTTGTGGTCATGCTCGGCGCCTGGACGCGTCTTGTGCACGCCGGCCTCGGCTGCCCGGACTGGCCCGGCTGTTATGGTTTTCTTACGGTGCCGACAGACGCCGCCAGCATCGCCATCGCCGAAGCACGTTTTCCCGATTCGCCTGTCGAAGTCGACAAGGGCTGGCCCGAAATGATCCATCGCTACGCCGCCGGCCTGCTCGGCCTGGTGGTGTTTGGTCTGGCCGCTTATGCGATGCGCTATCGCGAAGCCGGCCTGCCGTTGAAGTTGCCGCTGTTCATCGCCGGCTTTATTGTCCTGCAGGGCGCCTTTGGCATGTGGACAGTGACACTCAAATTGTGGCCGCAAGTGGTGGCGTTGCACCTGCTGGGGGGCTTTACCACCTTGACCCTGCTTACCTTTCTGACCCTGAGACT
>JAGXLV010000061.1:9335-10677 GCA_018334495.1 Oleiphilaceae bacterium | reverse complement strand
CAAGAGGCAATGGCATGAGTGAATACGCCAAATCCCTGAAATTCGGGGCGGCGGACAAGACAGCGGTATCCTGGCGTGATTTCCTTGAGCTCACCAAGCCCAAGGTCGTTGCCCTGATGATGTTGACGGCGGTTATCGGTATGTTGCTTGCCCGACCCGGTGTGCCGGCGTGGACTGTGTTCGTCTTCGGCAACCTGGGCATCGCTCTGCTGGCTGGCGCGGCCGCCGTGGTCAATCATGTGGTTGACCAGAAAATCGATACCGTGATGGCTCGGACCCGAAAGCGGCCCGTTGCGACCGGCAAAATCAGTGCCTTTGATGCCCTGGTGTTTGCCACGACACTGGCACTGGCGGGCATGCTGGTATTGGTCTGGCAGGTAAACGCCTTGACGGCCTGGCTGACGCTTGCCTCACTGGTCGGTTACGCCGGGGTCTACACCCTGTTCCTGAAACGCGCCACGCCGCAGAACATCGTCATCGGTGGTATTGCCGGCGCCATGCCACCCTTGCTGGGCTGGACTGCCGTGACCGGACAGGTTGAAGGTCATGCCCTGTTGCTGGTGCTCATCATTTTTGCCTGGACGCCGCCACATTTCTGGGCTCTGGCCATCCATCGCAAGGAAGAATACGCCAAAGCCGGTATTCCAATGCTGCCTGTAACCCATGGCAATCGATTCACTGAATTGCACATCGTGCTCTATACCCTGATGCTGTTGGCGGTAAGCCTGCTGCCTTTTGTGACCGGCATGTCGGGGCCGATTTATCTGGTCGGAGCTTTGGTGCTGGGGCTTCGCTTCCTGCAGTATGCGGTTCGTCTTCTGCGCGGTGATGACCGCGAGGTGGCGATGGATACCTTTAAATTTTCGATCACCTATTTGATGGCGTTATTCGTTATTCTTCTGGTCGATCATTTTATCTTTTTCTGAGCCTGATCCGGAATGGACACTTCAATTCGTCGCACTCTGATTATCCTGGTGTTGGTGATCGCGCTCATTTTCGGAGTGATCGTCAGTCGCCAGGTGATGCAGGCAGGCGCGCCCGCCGATCAGCCGGCGCCCCGTTTGACCGAGTTGAACACCTATGTCCATGACGATTCCCGGCCCTTGGCTGATTTTGAATTGACCAATGAGCAGGGCGAAACCGTGGGGCCCGAGCATCTGGAGGGCCAATGGACTTTCGCGTTCCTGGGGTACACCCATTGCCCCGATGTTTGCCCGGCCACCATGGCCACGCTTCGTCAGGCCGGTGAGCGCGTGCCTGCCGATTTGCCCCAACCTCGTTTCCTGTTTATCAGCGCAGACCCGGAACGGGATACCCCGGCAAAGTTGAGAGATTATCTGGC
>JAGXLV010000061.1:0-8800 GCA_018334495.1 Oleiphilaceae bacterium | reverse complement strand
GGTGGGCTACCGGACAAGACTCGACACCAGGGTTTCCGCTGCCACAGTGATCGAAGTGGTGACCGAAGGCATCCTCACCCGAATGATCCAGGCTGATCCGGCTCTTGAAGACTATGCCGCCGTGATTTTCGACGAATTCCACGAGCGCTCGTTGCAAGCAGACCTGGGGCTGGCACTGGTGCGGGAATCCCAGCAGGTTTTGCGGGACGATTTGCGCCTCCTGGTCATGTCGGCCACGCTGGATACGACGCCGCTGGCAAAGCTGCTCCAGGATGCGCCGGTGCTGACCAGCAAAGGTCGAAGCTTCCCCGTTGCAGTGACATACCACCCTGCCGGGCGGAACGCCCGTTTTCCCGATTCGATTGTTGCAGCGATTCGTGAGGCCCTCACTGAGGAAACCGGCTCTCTGCTGGTGTTTTTGCCCGGTGTCGGGGAAATCCGCCGGGTCGCCGGACTGCTCGCCAGTCAGGTTCCGGACGGCACCCGTATTACCCCGCTTTACGGCAACCTCAGCGGTGCCGACCAGGATCGGGCCATTGCGCCGGCCCTGCCGGGGGAACGCAAGATTGTGCTGGCTACCGCCATCGCCGAAACCAGCATCACCATCGACGGCATTCGCGTAGTCATCGACAGCGGTCAGCAACGACGGGCGTCATTTGACGCCAACAGCGGGATGACCCGGCTGGTGACGGGCCGGCTTTCCAAGGCGGCGGCAGAGCAGCGCAAAGGCCGTGCCGGCCGGACACAACCGGGCGTCTGTTATCGGTTGTGGAGCCAGGCCGACCAGTTCAGCCTGGCGGATTACAGTGCCCCGGAAATCACCACTGCCGATCTGGCGCCGCTGGTGCTGGAACTGGCGCAGTGGGGGGCCCGAGACCCCAACGACCTGAACTGGATTGACCCGCCTCCGGCCGCGCACTGGCAACAGGCGGTCAGCCTGCTGCAGTGGCTCGACCTGCTTGATCATCGAGGCGCGATCACCGGGCATGGCGCCGAGGCGCGAAATCTGGGCTGCCACCCGCGGTTGGCGCACATGGTATTGCTTGGCCGGATCATGGGCTGGCCGGTGCTGGCGGCGGAGCTGGCCGCTCTGTTGGAAGAAAGGGACCTGCTGGGCCGCAATGCCGGCTCGGACATGAGCCTGCGTGTGCAATTGCTTCGGGGCGAGCATCGGGATGGCCGGGTTGACGCCGCCCTCCTCAAACGGGTCCAAACCTCGGCCCGGCGGCTCCTGCCCGACCGTGCCCGTGACGTACGCCCGGCCTTCAGTGCCGCGGATCTGGGCCGTTTGCTGGCCTGCGCTTATCCTGACCGAATCGCCCACAAACGCCCGGGTCAGGCGCCGCGTTATCAGCTGAGCAACGGCCGCGGCGCCAGTCTCCGGGACCATGATCCCCTGGCCCGGGAGGAATGGCTGGTTGCGGCGGAACTGGACGGTCAGGCCCGGGAAGCGCAGATGTATCTGGCCGCGCCTCTGGACCCGGCCACGCTGGAAACGGATCTGGCACACCATATCAGCACCGTCAACGAAGCGGTCTGGGATAATCGCAAAGGCACGGTGGTGGCGCGCAGCCAGCAACGCCTGGGCAAACTTGTGCTGAAAGAAAGCCTGTTGCCGCAGCCTTCGCCGGATCAGATGCAGCAGGGCCTGGTCGACGCTGTCAGGCGACGCGGCCTGGACAGCCTGCCCTGGACAAAAACGGCCCGGCAATGGTGCGCCCGGGTGGAATTATTGAGACACCAGGACCCTGACCAATGGCCGGAAGTCCACGAGCAGGCCTTGATGGACCGTCTGCACGACTGGCTGATGCCCTTTTTGGCGGGCCTGACAACATTCACCCAGATCGCGCAACTGAACCTGCTCCAGATCCTGGAAAGCCAACTGGATCACGATCAGAAAAACCGGCTGGCCCGTGAAGCCCCAGCGAGTCTTACCATACCCTCAGGCCAGTCCGTGATGCTGGATTACACAGCGGAGTCGAATCCGGTCGTGGCCGCCAAACTTCAGGCGTTTTTCGGTTGGACCGACACGCCAACGATCGCCAATGGCCGCCTGCGGCTGGCGTTGCACCTGCTGTCGCCCGCCGGTCGCCCGCTGGCGGTCACGTCCGACCTGGCCAGTTTCTGGCAGCAGGCCTACCCGGCGGTCCGGAAGGAAATGCGGGGCCGTTACCCCAAGCATCCCTGGCCGGAGGACCCTGAAACGGCACGCCCCAGTACGGCCACTAAAAAGCGCCAGTTTTAGGCCCTCACCGCTTAAAAGCCGGATACGCGCGTAATGCCTTTGCTCAAACGCAGGTTTGCGGTTTAGTGTAAGGTTGTCATTCATCAAAAAAGGAGAAGTCGATGGGAATGCAGAAACTGATTGGTGTTGCGCTCCTGGTGGTGGGTCTTGTGCTGCTTTATTTCGGATGGCAGAGCACACAGTCACTGGGTGGCGAGGTCTCGGAAGCGATGACTGGCCGTTTTGACGACGAAACCATGATGTACCTCATTGGTGGCGCCGCCGCCACGGTGGTTGGCTTAGTGATGGTGGTCTTCAAACGGTAAAGGTTAGCCGGCTTTCACCTTTTGGCGTCAGGGGTCGGTTTGAGAGGCTCATCTGGCGCTTCGGGGGAAGCACTCTGGCGTGACAGTTTGAGGGTCCAGGCGACCGGTAAGACCAGCAATCCATAGGTCAGTATGGTTGCAAGCGCAAAACGTGTGTCGCCGCTCATGTCAGCGAACCAGCCGCCTAGCATTGGCACCAGAAACGACAGGGTATAACCGATCGTGAAATTGCCTGCTGACAGTCGGCCAGCGTCACCCGTGACCGCTAATAGAGGCGGCAGAGCCACCAGCAGGATGAGCTGGATGCCGGCGGTAAAACTCATGGCCACGGCGAACGCAATGCTGACCCAGCCGTTTGTGAGTATGCACCCCAAGAGGAACATCAGGCTCAAGCCGACCACCGCGATCAGAAGATGCTTGCGACCAACCCAGCGCCTGGCCATTACCAGCATCACCAGAGACGCCGCTACCTGGGCCAGATTAAACCAGAACAGGGCATCATCCAGGCGGGCCAACTCGCCACGCTGGTCAAGCAGATTACCCAGATAAGCATTTACCCCGAAAAACATCGAACCGGAAGCGCCGAGCAATAACCCAAGCTTGAGTGTCAGGGGGTTGCGCCAGTCGGGAATCCAGGCCGGCCGCTTGGCCGGCCGATGCCGCTCCCTGATGGGGAGGTACAGCAGCGCAATGACCCCAATGGCCGGCACAGACCAGGCCGCCACGGTCTGTCGCCAGCTGTCATCGAATATCGGCATGATGAAAGGCAAGGTGATGCCCGCCCCGATGAACTCACCCATCAGCATGCCGTTCATGTAAACGGCAGAGCCTATGGCCAGGTGGTGGGGCTGCAGCCAGCGAGTCAGAAGCGCCGGCAGGGCCGGTTGCATCATGGCGATGCCAAAGCCCATGAATGCGCTTGTGGCCAGCAGGGTTGTTGTATCAGGGGCAAGCCCCCGGGCTGCGGAGCCCAGGGCGGCAATGAAAAGCGCCAGTGCGAGAGTGTTCCGGGGACCGAATCGTGAGATCGCCAGGGAACCGGGCATGGCGCCAATGGCCAGCATCAGCACCGGTACCGCAGTCAAGGCTCCGGTCAGGGCCTGGGATAAGACGAGTTCATCGGCAATGAATGGCGCCAGGGCCGGCGCCACCAGGATCGGAATGCGAAGATACAAACCCGCCAGCCACAATACACCCGCCACCACAAGCAGGCTGGCGGTGGCGGGGGCGTGTCGCTCGGTCTGATCCAAAACGCAGAGCCTGTTTCTGGACTTACTCTTCTTCCACCAGATTATAGGCGCCATCGGCGTCGTGGGTTTCACGACCTGTTACAGGCGGGTTGAAGGAGCAGATCAGGCGCATGTCCTCGGTGCCGCCGCGAAGGATGTGGCGGTCATTCTTGTCCAGCGCATACAGAGTGCCGTCTTTGATTTCGTGAGTTTCGTCGGTATCCAGGTCGGTGATGCTGCCATTGCCGGCCACGCAATAAACCGCTTCCAGGTGGTTTTTGTACCAAAGGTGCAGCTCAGCGCCGGCGGGGATAATGGTCTCGTGAAAAGAGAAGCCCATGCCGTCTTTTTTCAGAAGAAGGCGGCGACTGGTCCAGCCCGGGCCCGCAACTTCACGTTCGGTTCCGATGATGTCTTCAACTCTTACAATTTTCATGGTCATTCCTGTTGTAGTAAATCACGAAGGCTAATATAAACATTTGTTTCAGGTTGGATTCAACTGCCAATCGTCGTATGCCTGAAATGAGGCCTCGACGGCGAGGCTCAGGCGCTGTCGCATGGCCCGGTCCAGGCTTCCTTTTTTCCGGCATTGCTCGAAGGCGCGCTGGAGATCGCGGCGGCTGGTCCGGTCAAGCCGGGTGAGCCAGTGGGAATCGGTATTTTCCAGCTGCAATAAATCCTGTCCGGCATGGTTGCGGTGACTTATACGCCACCAGTGGTCAACTGCCCGCCCCAGAACCACGTAGCCAAACTGGCTGTCCTGGACCGGGCCGAAGCTGGCCGTCTGCATGCCCTGCTGCAAGGGGCCCAGCCGCAACGCTGAGAAGCTCAGGCGGTCACCGTAAAAATAACTGCCGGCAGCGCCGACCAGGCCACCAATCAGGGCGCCCGCGCCCAGTGAATGCCCCAACGTGAGGGCATCCAGCCCAATGCCGCCGGCGGCCCCGGCACCGAAGCCGGCTGTGGTTAGATAAGAGCGGCTGACACCAAAGGCACGGCGGCTGCGTTCGCTGAACAAGTCGTGATCGTTCTGCCAGGTAAGAAGAGCGCCCTGCCTGTGGATGTGGTTGTGCTGATACAGGCGCTCTATGGCTAGCCGCAAAGCCTCCTCACGCTGCCGTTGGTGATCGTGCCAGCGTTGGCGTAACTGGCCTGCCAGCGACTCCCTGGACGCTGTGCTGGCGTCCGCCACAATCAACGTCTGCTTCTCACGCCGCAGCAGCATATCTTCGACAGCCTGGGCGGTGAGTTCGGCCGCCTGGCGGCGACGTTGATGGCGCTGGTTGGAAAGGTGATTGATGGCCTGCTCAAGGGGGCGCTCCCAGTCGGGCTCCAATTGACCAAAGGTCTTGAGCAGGCTCAGATGCTGTTGAAAGGAGGCTGTCACGGCATTGAAACGCTTTACCACCTGGAAAAACTGGCTCAGGGCGGCCTGCCAGGTATCGCCATGATCGTCGGCGCCGATGCTGTTCACCAGGGCCAGGCTGGGCTGGCCGGTCCAGCGCAGGATGGTCATCTCGGCTTCGTTTTCGGGGCTGTAGGGCACTGAGCCGTCAACCACATAAATAATACCGGCACCTTCAAGTACCGGCGTCAGGAGTTCGCATTCATCGTGATAGCGCGGGTCGCCGCTGTGTTGCCGGACAAAGGCGGCAACTGTTTCGGCCCGGTCGGAGGCCGACAAGCTGTGAGCTTCGAGCCACGCCAGCACCCGCCGGGGCCTCTGGAAGCCAGGGGTGTCCACCAGCGTGTAGAGAATCTGCCCGTCGACGCTCAGGGGGTAGGCTTGATGCTGGCGCGTGGTGCCAGGCTCCAGCGCTATGACAATGGCATCGTTCTGGGACAGGGTCGCGACAACGCTGGACTTGCCTTTGTTGGGGTGGCCAACCACCGCGAATACGGGTTTGTGGCTCATGGCCGCGCACTCGCTTTCGCGTGGTAGCCACTCAAAGACACTGGCATCGCACGGGTTGGGCCCGGCTCTGGTCGGGAGACCATCAGCCTGAGGTCGGGGTGACGCTCGACAAAGCGCAACCATTGGGCCAGATGGTGCCCGTCGGGCACAGTGGCGGGCAGACTGGCAAGGGGAACCAGCGCAATTTGTGTGTCAGTGGGCCAGGTTTCACGGGCGTCTTCCAGAAAGTCCACCAGTTCGCCTGTGGGCGGTTCCCAGGCGCGAACCAGAATCAACACGACATGTACGACATCGTTAAGGTGCTGACGGATGTGTTCCAGGGTTTGACCGTCAGCCCGCAGGGAGGCCGTGCCGCCAGCGCATAGCGCCAGTGCGGAGCTTGCCCGGGTCAATGCCAGCGAGTCCGTGGCACCGGCCCATTTTATGACAGTGGCGCTGTCAGGCACTGGGTGCACGTTCAGGTGAGTCTCGAGATTCGGCTTTTCCTGATCGGCGGCCTCCTGATTACCGGTTTCAAGGGCGGGCGTGGCCATACGGTAACGCAGAGCAGCCAGCCCTGGATGATTCGCCAGCAGGCGCCTGATCCGCAGTCTCAGGTGCCCTTGTGTCAGTGTCAGAAAAAGCATCCTTGGCAAAATCACATAACAAAGCCAGCTCATGGCAACAAAGCGCCACCAGGCGCCCCAATGGGCGGCGGCGCCGGAGGTGCCAGCGTCCTCAAGTCGGAAAAACCGGGATTGAGCCACCAGGTCCAATGAGGGTACCGCCGCCGGCCAGAGGTTTTGCCAGGGCGTGGCAATGGCGTCGATCAGGCGATGAAAGGCGACCGGCCCGGTATCCAGGGTGGTGCTCCAGCCAAACGCCAGGTCCTGAACCACCACCAGCACCAGCAACGTCAGCAACCCCGTCAATCCGAACATCAGGCCGCCAACATGGGCCGCCCGGGCCATGAGTTGTGGATGCAACTCCCGTAACACCGATTGGGCGGGCCCTGCCGGTGACGGCCGTATGCGCTCTAGCACCCCGTGCAAAACCGGCCGCCAGGGCTGCCAGCCGGCTATTGACTGCAAGCCGGTCGCCAGTGCCATCAGAAGTTGCAGTAAAATGAACGCCAGGATGACGGTGACATTGATCTGCTGGCTGCCGTCGTAAAAAAGCAGGCCCGGCATTGCCAGGATGCCCAAAACCGCGCCGGCCAGGGCGAAGCCGCTGGTGACACGGCGCCAGAGTCCCAGCCGCGGATCCTGGTCTCTGACCTGGCTTGCGCCCGGGGCCGGCCGGTTGACCCTGTCCAGGTACTCAAGCCAGCGCGGCACAGTCGGTCGTTCGTGATTGCTATCGCAGTCCAGTGCAAAACGCCGGTCGCGACGATGCAGAAAAGCCGCTGGCTGGTCACGATCAAGACGGACCTGATCGTCGAAATCCAGCAACAGTGTCATTGGAGGTTTGGCCATGGTTTTCCCGAAACGCAATTCGTACCGGAAGTGTAACCCGATCCGCGGCCAGGCGGCCAAACCGAAGGCACGGGAAATGCTAGAATTGAACTTCATACACAGCTGACTGCAGACCCGACTCCTATGCCTTACCATTTAATGAACCTGCGCAATGTGCCCGAGGATGAGGCAAACGAGGTGCGGGAACTCTTTGAGTGCCACGAGGTTCGCTACTACGAAACGCCACCCAGCCGCTGGGGCATCAGCATGGGCGGCTTCTGGGTCCGTGATGCGGAGGAAGCGGCCCGGGCACGGTCTTTGCTGGACGCCTACCAGCGCGATCGTTTTCAGCGCCAGCGCGCTGATTTCGACAAGGCGGACCGTGCCGGCGAGATTCCGGGATTCTGGCAGCGCCTGCGGCGAAAACCGCTTTCGATGGTGGCGGTCTTTGTGGCCATCGGCCTTATTCTGCTGGTAACACTGGCGCCCTTCCTGAGCCTGTAACCAGGTCTATCGACTCAAGCCAGAGTTTATTGGAGGTGTTGCCCGAGAAAAACCGCACCTTTGTCGATGGCTTTGCCCGACGTTAAAAAACTGGTGATATGACCACGCAGGTGCATGATGTACAGCTGGTTCGGAATCTCGTGGTCGGCCAGCCGGGCCCGAAAGCGTTTGGCCTGCTCCAGGGGCACCAGATTATCCACACCGCCATGAAACAGGAAAAAAGGGGGTGTCTGGGGCGTCACATGAGCAATGGGCGAGGCATCCTGATAGGTTTCGGGTTTCTCCTTCTGGGTGCCCCCCAGAAACTGGCGAATCAGCGGACCGGAATCAAACGCCTCAAGATCGGCTGGCAGGCCGCCGGCAACGACCGCGGCAAGCGCCGTTTCGGGGCCGCCGTGAGGTTCGTTGAGTTCGTGGCCGCTGGATGCAACCACGGCCATCAGGCTGACCAGGTGGGCGCCGGAGGAAAAACCCAGACCGCCAATCGCGTCAGTGTCCACCGATAACGCCTTGGCGTGCTCACGGAGCCAGGTCATGGCTACTTGAAGATCGTGCAATTGCGCCGGAAAGGTGTGGTCCGGCGCAAACCGGTAGTCGATGTTCATAACGGCAAAGCCCTGGCTCGCCAGAGCCTCCGCAACCCAGGTCATGTCGTCCCGGGACCGTCTCTCCCATCCGCCGCCATGGACCATTAACACCGCCGGTGAATGGCCGGTCGCCGTGGGTAAATAGAGGTCGGCATATAACACCTCCGGCCAGTCCTCGGGCGAGAATGGGACATCCCGACGAACCTCGTATTCGGTGTCCGGCAGATCAAGCGTTTGCTCCGGCTCATTGATGTGGGTGGCACAGGCCGAAAGCATGAGGGTGGAGAGCAGAAGCATTACGATGTGCGTTATCTGATGGGCGGTCAAAGCCATCTCCGGGTAAGCATTGGACGTTTCCAATGTTACGGCCGGCAGCTCAGCACAGATCTACCGCCTGGCATCACGCCTTAATTGATAGGACGTCAATGGCCGGTTGACTGGCCGGGCTGGAGTTGTTTAAGTCAGAAGACTGCCGTGAGCGGCACGGCTAATCCTGAATCTACCCCAACCGGTGTAAGGAAAACTTATGAAAAGGAAAGCGAGCGCTCATTGGGAAGGCGGTCTTAAAGACGGCAAGGGTAC
>JAGXLV010000060.1 GCA_018334495.1 Oleiphilaceae bacterium | reverse complement strand
CCGGCAGCGTCAATGCCGAGGGGCAACCGGATCGCGTCAACGGCCGCCTGATACTGGATGCCCGGAATATCCGGTGGCAGGATACCGTGTCCCTGGCCGATCTGGCGGTTGATGCCCGACTTTCTGATGGCGAGTCGGTGGAGGCTAACGTCAATGCCAGCCGGTTAGTGGCGGTTGATCAGGAATTGACCGCGCTTGATCTTGGTCTGAACGGTACCCTGGATGATCACCAACTGGTCATCGACGCCACCCATCAGGAAGTTCAGGCGCGCCTGCAGTTCGCTGGCGGCTGGTCTGAGGGCTGGCGTGGCCGGGTTTCTGACGGCAGGGTGGCCTTGCCGACCCAGGACCAGGTCTGGCAACTGGCCGGGCCGGCACCACTGGATTACTCGCAGGAGGGCCGGCTGGCCCTGGGTGAGCACTGCTGGCAGTGGCAGCAAAGCTCGCTTTGTGCCGGTGACCAGACATTGCTTCCCACGCCTTCCCTGGACTACCGGCTGCGACAGTTTCCGACTCAGGCACTGTCGGCCCTGTTTCCTGAAAATCTGCGTTGGCAAGCCATGATCGATGGCGATCTGGTTCTGGATATTACCGACGCCGGCCCTGACGGTCGCATCAATGTCGACGCCGGCCCTGGCGAAGTGGCTGTCCTGGTTGGCGGGGACTGGCAGCCAATCCAATACGATATTCTTACCAGCGAAGTGACCCTGAATCCGGCGAAAGCGGATCTGGCCATTGACCTGGCCGGCCCTGACCTGACCGCCTTCTCCCTGGCAATGACGATCGACCCCCAGGATGAGCGCCTTCCCGTGGCGGGGGATTTTCGTTTGCAGGGGCTGGATGTGGCGCTGGCCGGCGCTTTTACCGACCTTGAGGAAATCAGTGGTCAGGTCAATGGCGAGGGAAGCTTTAACGGGCCCCTGATGGACCCGGTGTTGCAGGGTGAGCTGGCGCTCTCGGATGGGCGGGTCATGGACCCCTCGTTGCCCATGCCTCTGGACAAGATAGCGCTCAACATTGAGTTCAACGGACGTGAGGCGGGCGTTCAGGGTCGCTGGCAAAGCGATAACGAGGGCCGGGGGCAGATTGAGGGCAATGTCGCCTGGGCGGGCCAGCCCGCCGCGACTATCCAGGTTACCGGGCAGCGCTTGCCCGTAACCTACGAACCTTACGCCTATGTTGAGTTGGCGCCTGATATTACAGTGGTGTTTGAAAACGGCAGTCTGCGCATCGCCGGAAATCTGGGTGTGCCCCGTGGCAACATTGAAATCCGCGAATTGCCGGCGCAGACAGTGACCGTTTCAGAGGACGAGGAAATTGTCGGGCAGGAAGAGGACGAACCCGCCGTGCAAGCCCTGAACATGGATGTCACCGTGACAGTGGGCGAGGACAAGGTCAGCTTCAAAGGTTTTGGGGTTACCGGCAATCTCGAAGGCACATTGCGAATCGGCAACGACATGGATACCCGCGGCTCTTTGCAAATGGTGGAGGGTGCCTACAAGGCTTACGGACAGGAGCTGACGCTCAGGCGGGCGAGGGTCGTGTTTGTGGGGCCCATCACCGAGCCTTATCTGGATATCGAAGCCATCAGGGAGGTCAATAACGTAACGGCGGGGCTGCGACTCTCCGGACCGGCGACCGGACCGAACGCGGAAGTATTCTCCGAGCCGGCGATGCCGGAAGACGAAGCCCTGTCCTATCTGGTACTGGGTCGGCCCCTGCGTGGAGGGCAGCAGGAAGATGGCCAGCTGGGTCAGGCGGCCCTTGCCCTGGGTCTTGCCCAGACCGGGGGCTTCACGCGAGGAATTGGCGAGGAAGTGGGTATAAAAAACCTCACTCTCGAAACCGAAGGCGCCGGTGACGAAGCCGCCGTGGTTGCCAGCGGTGATATTTCGGAAAAACTCAGTGTGCGTTACGGGGTTGGCGTATTCGAGCCGGTCACCAAGGTTGCTCTGAGGTATGAGCTGGGCCGTTATTTTTTCGTGGAGGCCGCCAGTGGACTGGCTGCGTCGCTGGACCTGTTTTATACCCGGGATTTTTAGGGCGGGCCCTCATCTCCGGAGTCATCCCCGCGCCTGAGGCGGGCCAGCTTGAGTTCCCGAGCGGCGTCCACGAGGCAGCCGAAGAGACGCCGGTGGAGGGGGTGATAAAGCAGAAATTCAGGGTGCCACTGAACCCCCATCAGCCACTGTCCCCGGGTATTTTCAATGGCCTGAACAAACCAGTCGTTGTCCACAGCCACGACTCTAAGGTCCTTGCCGAGTTTTTTGATGGCCTGGCTGTGCAACCGGTTGGCGCCGATGCTTGGCGTGTGCTTCATGACGAACCCCAGTCGGCTGTCCTGGACGACACGCACGGTCTGAAGCGGCAGCAACAAGGGCCGATGGCGGGTATGGACCCGCAATGGCGTCACGTTTTGACACAGGGTGCCGCCCCTGAAAATGTTGATCAGTTGCGCCCCGCGACAGATGCCCAGTACGGGCAAACCCAGCTTCTCGGCCTGAACCAACAGGCGCCAGTCGGTCTCGTCACGGCGCTCGTCATAGCGTGCAGTGACGGCTGGAGCTTGCTGGTAGCGCGAGGGGTGAACGTGACTGCCGCCCGCCAGCACCAGGCCATCAAGCAGAGATACATCGATTCGCGCGCCGGGCCGGATATAAAAAGTCCTCGCGCCATGCATGCGCAGGCCGAGACTCATCAGGCGATGGGTCAGCCGGAGCTTCCGGGGGCAGCTGATTGCGATGGTCAGACCGGGAATTTCTTCCGGCTCGGGAGCCTCTTCAGACATGGCCCCGACTCTGCAGCCACCGGTGACACTCGTCTTTCCAGCTGTGGGTCAGATTACTGAAGCTGAACTTCCGGCTGCCGCGAAACAACGTGACGAATTCGTCAAAATCCGATTCGTTGGCCACAATCTGCTCAAGTACCACCCAGTCATTCCAGACGGTGGAAAAGTGCCAGTCAGGGTTGTCGATGTCACAATCGGGAAGCCGGTAATGCAAGGTGGGCCTGGCTTTTATACGCGGGTCTTCGACGTAACGCCGCAACAATTCGTCATCGAGATGGGCAAACAGGGGGAGCAGGTCGAGTGCCCGGTTTCGTGTCGGATTATGCTTCAGGTAGTCCTCCATCAACCCGGTCAGGTCGGGGTTGTAATCTTCCGCGAACAACACGTCGAGATAATGACTGCTCCAGGGCTCTATGTAAGTGGTGAACTTGCGGCTGATATCGAGCTGATGCCGCGATTTCAACCATTCATAAAGCGCCGCGAAGGCGCGTAAGTAGCGCACGATGGTAGGCGCCCCCAGGTCCGGCAATTCCGGATTCAGTTGCAAGCCAAAGGCGTAGAAAATAGCCTCCCGGCTGCCGAGTGCGCCGGCATCCCGAAGTCGATTACAGAGCATTTCAATCTGATCGAGATGGGTAAAGGCCAGAGGTGGGCTGATTATCTCCAGAGGCACGATTTTTTCCGCCGCGGAGTCAATGATATCCATGGCGTGGCCACCCAGTTCCCGGATCGACTCCGGAAGCCGCCGGTCCTGGAGATCCAGCTCCTGGACCGGTTTGGAGTCCAGCTCAATGGTAAAGTCGCCCAGGGGCGTCCTTACGCGGCTGACGTAACGTGAGACTGTTTGCGCCTCGCCCGCAAGCAGATCGGCGACCAGTGCCACCAGTTTGTCATAACTGATCCCCGATATTTCAATCTCAACACCAACCCGCCGTTCGGTCTCGTCGGGCTTGTAGAGCTTATCCGGCATTGCGCAGGTGCCGTTGGTTTCCATAGTTTTCTCCGCTAATTTTAATTTTAACCCTACCATATTGCCGGGGCCGGTCTGAATATCTCCGCAACGAATGGCTTTACACTGGGCAAAACACTGTATATATTTACTCTACTGTATATAAAAACAGGTTAACCCCATGAAGCTGACAGCACGGCAAACACAGGTACTCGAAATCATCAGGCGCAATCTTGAGGAAACGGGGTATCCACCGACCCGGGCAGAGATAGCGGCGGAGCTTGGTTTTAAATCCGCCAACGCGGCGGAGGAACACCTGCGAGCGCTCGCGCGCAAAGGCGCCATCGAGATGGTGCCGGGAGCGAGCCGGGGCATCCGCTTGCCCGAGGTCGAGGCCGATCTTGGCCTGCCGGTTATCGGTCAGGTGGCCGCGGGCAGTCCGATCCTGGCCCAGGAACACATCGAGGATCATTGTACGCTTCAGCCGGAGTTTTTCTCGCCGGCGGCGCATTATCTTTTGCGGGTGCGCGGGATGAGCATGAAGAATATCGGGATTCTTGACGGGGATTTGTTGGCGGTTCACCGCACCCAGGACGTTCACAATGGCCAGATCGTGGTCGCCCGTGTCGGAGACGAGGTGACGGTCAAACGTTTTCGGCGGGATGGCAGCGCAGTCCAGCTCATGGCCGAGAATGACGATTTTGAACCGATCAATGTTGATCTCCGCGAAGAGGAGCTTGTGATTGAGGGGCTGGGTGTCGGTGTCATCCGTCGTGCCGACCTGCATTGAGGCGTCGGGCCAACCCGGGCAATTGACCGAACCATCTGACCTGAAGGTCAGACGCTACGCGAGGATTACCATGGAACAATTAAGCTTTAATCAGAATTCGGCCTACGTGCCCATTGAGCGCGGGCTGGATGAGTCGCTTCTGGATGACAGGGTTTTGGCAGGGGCGAGACTCAATCCGGCCGATCTCCGCAAGCCACTTGACCACACTCAGGGTTCCTCAGAAGAAAAGCCGGGGGCCACTCCCGGCGAGGATAAGAATACCGGCAATGTTACCGAGATTATTCTCCCTGCCGGCCAGGTCGAGAATTTCCAGCTGCTGTTGCCTATGTTGACCCAGCTGAACCAGGAGCGGCGATGGCTTGCCTGGATCGATCCGCCGCCGGCTCTCGTCAACAAGTGGCAGACCGTTCGTGGCATTGTGACCGGGGAAATACTGGTGCTGCGCTCCTCAGGGGAATATTCGGCGCTTTCGCTGGCGCAAAAAGCCCTGGATGCAGGCACATGCCATGCTGTTGTGATGTGGACCGGCAAGCTTGGTCGCGGCGCCCTGCAGTCCTTGCAAAAAGCGTCTGCCGCGGGCAACAGCCATGGCGTGGTGTTACGCCAGCGTTGAAAGCCCGAGCGTTCAACGCCGTCCGGCTTTAATGCAGGGTATGGGATCCGCGATTGTTGGCGTGGTCGGTTTCCTCTTCGTCCCATTCAATGTCGTGTGCGACATTGCCAACCGCCTCAATTCCCGCCGCAATCATCGCCTTGGCGACGTCTATTTCTTTGTCGTCCATCATGTCCTTGGTCTCACCCGAGAACGAAATACGGACGAGAGGTGCGCTTTCGTCATCGTCTATGCGACGCAGGGCGTAGTCGCCATCCTTGAGCTGTACAATTTCAAAAAACGATGCAGACATTGATAAAACCTCTGGTCAATCGGGTCTGATGGCCCTGATTTAGTAAAGTGAGTGAGTGGCGGATAGGCAGCCATCTGATGGCGTTACCATTCGTCGTGCCATTCGGCCAAGTCCTCAAGGAATTCCTTCATGGCTGCCAGCGTGTGCAGCAAAGCGGAAGTCGACCGATCCGGCCCCGCTTCAACCCCGATGGCAATGATGTTTTCATCGGACACGGTCTTTTTCTTTTTGGGCGGATGACTCTGGCCATAACCGAGTTGGTCAAGGTGGTGCCACCAGCTTCCCGGTGTGCGCTCCAGCTCTGCGAGTCTCCGTGCTTCGGGCGCTTCCTCGCCGATCAGGTCCCGCAGGGTGGCCAGGGAATCAGGCTCGGCGGATTTCTCCTGGTAATACCGTGCAATCAGCGTGAGCAAGGAGTGCTGGGCCCGTAAACCGAGTTCAATGCTACCCTGAAGTACAGCCTCGGCCTCCGGCCCGGCTGGCTGCTCGGCCCGTTTTTTGAGTAGTGTCTCGCAAAGAAACAGTTTTTGTGACACTAGTGTGTACCACTCTGAAGCCATGCTCTGCCCCGTCAGTAAACGTGAGCGTATTATACCAGCTTTGACGCCTGATTTCGCGAGCCGCTGCAGGGCTTTTGGGGAGCGCCGATAAAGCGGCTATACTTTTCAATACACTGACAAAAAGGCCATTAAGCATGTCGCCAGCTCTGGAACAATTAGACGCGCTCATAGACGAAATCGAGGCTGCGGTGGCAGCCGGCGATTGGGAGCATGTGACGGCGCGCATAGGAAAAGTGACCGCCCATGTGGAGCCTGTGATGGATGAACTGGACAGCGGTAACCTGAGTCCCACTCTGGTGCAACAACGTCTGGCCCGGCTGCAGGCAATGTGTGATCGGGCAGAGCAGGGGGCGGAATCGAACAAAGCCGAAATTTTGGCCACGCTCAAGGGTTTGAACCAGACTCGAGCCGCTGCTCGCAGTTATGAAGATGTGTCCAGCCGGCGCCAGCGCTGAGCAGGGCCTGGGGCGCTTGTTGGCCGCATCCGTCGGACCGGGTCTGCACGGATTCCCGCAACCAGGGTCTTGCTCTTGCCTGACATACAGTTTTTTAGGCGTCATTAAATTGACTCCGGACGTTTAAGAGTCTTAAATAGCGACACGTCATTTTCGGAGCAGCCGCTTCCCTGTCGCCCGCCGGGACGATCGGAGCTGCCTGACGGTGACGAAATGATAAAAAATGACGAGCGCCTACACTCTCAACGTGCATGAACCGTGGTTCTGGATTGGGTGCCGCCCGCTTGCATTGTCCGGAAAAGAGATCGCACTGCATGTCAAATAGCAATAATGTGCTCATATTGAGCCGTGATGAAGGCCGAAGTCGTGAGCTTGAGATTATTCTTGAGTTCGTTGGTGAAGAGGGCGTGATTTCTGGACCGCCTGCCCGGGCGTTGACTTTTGGAGAGCCAGATCCCGACCTGGTGAACTCATTGTCAGTCGTGGTCATCAATGGTGACGATGAGGATGTCAAAGCGGCCATTGAGGCGGTCTGTGTTGTGGGTGCCGGGCTACCGATCCTGCTGGTGGGAGACCCGGACCTGAAAGGCTTGTCCGAAGAATGCCAGGGCCGGATTATCGCTCGTCTGGAATGGCCTTTTAATTATACCAAATTCGTTGATTCGCTTTATCGGGCCCAGATATTCCGCGATCAGTATTTACTGAATCAGGCGCGGGGCCAGCAGCGGGGAGTACAGCTTTTTCGGAGTCTTGTCGGGACCAGTCGTAGCGTGTCCCAGGTGCGCCAGCTGATGGAGCAAGTGGCCGACAAGGACGTGAGCGTCCTGATCACGGGGGAATCGGGCACCGGCAAGGAAGTGGTGGCTCGCAACCTGCATTATCACTCGAGCCGCAGGGAAAAACCGTTTGTGCCCGTCAACTGCGGCGCCATCCCGGCGGAGTTGCTTGAGAGTGAACTCTTCGGCCATGAAAAAGGGGCCTTTACCGGGGCGATTACGGCACGGGTTGGGCGTTTTGAGCTGGCGGAAGGTGGCACACTTTTCCTCGATGAAATCGGTGACATGCCGCTGAACATGCAGGTCAAAATTCTCCGGGTTTTGCAGGAAAAGACCTACGAGCGGGTCGGGGGTAACCGCACCCAGACGGCGGATGTGCGCATTATTGCGGCGACCCACAAGCATCTCGAAGACATGATTGACGCCGGCAACTTCCGCGAGGATCTGTACTACCGCCTTAACGTGTTTCCCATTGAAATGCCGGCGCTGCGGGAACGGGCGGAGGACCTTCCTCTGCTGATCAATGAATTGATTTCCCGTATGGAAAAAGAAAAGCGGGGCTCTTTGCGGTTGAATTCGGCGGCCATCATGAGCCTGTGCCGGCATGACTGGCCGGGGAATGTGCGGGAACTGGCCAATCTCGTTGAACGTCTTGCGATCATGCATCCTTTCGGCGTGATCGGTGTCAAAGAGTTGCCGAAAAAATTCCGTTACGTGGATGGCCTGGACGAAGACAGTCCGGATGCGCATGACGACGCCGCTGCCGGCATTCCCGGCCTGGTGGGGTTGAATACGCCAGTATTGCTTCCGGTCAATGGTATTGACCTCAAGGAGTACCTTGGCAGCCTGGAAAAGCAACTGATCCAGCAGGCCCTGGATGAGGCTGGTGGAGTCGTGGCTCGGGCCGCGGAAAAGCTGCGCATTCGCCGGACGACCCTGGTTGAAAAGGTGCGAAAGTACGGGCTTCGTGATGAGGCGGAAACGGAGGGGTAAGGCCGCGTCTGCAGGATGTTCTTGCCAGGGGCGCGCCCGGTTGCCGGAGTTTTTGGGTTGCCGTCGCTGGCCGTCAAACTCTTGTTGGTTCTGCATTGATCCGGGTTTTCCGCGACGGAAATACGTCATTCCCGGTCTTTGACTCTAGATTCCTCTTTGTTTTTAAACGAAAAAACTATCCTGGCATAACTTTAGCTTAGTAATCCCCAGATGAATCTGAATGCGCCGGTACAACGTCGTCGCAGTGGTCAGGGGATTAACATGAGTCAGTTACACTATTTTTCAGGATCCGCGCGCCAGCACCAGGCTGAGGCTGATCCGGACGCCGCGGCCGACGATGCCAATCAAAAAGTGACGTCGCTGTTTCCGCCCCAGCAGGAAGGTGAGGCGGTCGATACTGCGCTCAATCTGTTCAATCAGATGTCCCGTCAGATTACTGATTCCTACCGCACCCTTGAGTCTCGCGTGAACCAGCTCTCCGGCGAGCTCACGGCGGAGACTCATCAGCGCCAGCGGGAGCTTGAGGAAAAGGAGCGGCTGGCGGACAGGCTCTCGACTTTGCTGTCGGTTATGCCTGCTGGGGTGGTCGTGCTCGACAGTCAGGGCGTAGTCAGCCAATGCAACCCCGCTGCGGTCAACCTGCTCGGAGAACCCCTTGAGGGTGCCCGCTGGCTGCAGATTATCCAGCGTTGTTTTGCGCCCCGGCGCGACGATGGCCACGAGGTGTCACTCAAAGACGGCCGTCGGGTCAGCATCGAAATTCGCTCCATGGAAAACGAACCCGGCCAGCTCATTCTGCTGACCGATCTTACCGAGACCCGGCAGCTTCAATCGCAACTGGCCCATGCCCAGCGGTTGTCCGCCATGGGCAAAATGGTCGCTTCCCTGGCCCATCAGATCCGCACCCCCCTGTCGGCGGCGATCCTTTACGGCGGCCATTTGTGCCAGTCGGATCTTGACGAGGAAATGCGCCAACGCTGCGCCACCCGCTTGATGTCCCGGCTGACTCATTTGGAGCAACAAGTCCGCGACATGCTTATTTTTGCCCGGGGTGAAACCCGCCTGGCAGAGCAGTTGTCGTCCGCGTCACTGGTGGATGCGCTTGGTTCCGCCGTTGACGGCCTGAGCCTCAGCGACCACAAGCGCGTGATTTTGAGTGGTCCGGCCCGGCACGTGAGCCTGATGTGCAACCGGGAGGCGCTCGTTGGCGCTTGCCTCAATCTGGTGACCAATGGTCTGGAGGCCGGCGCCAATAACGTGCGGATTGCGGTCGGCACCGCGGGCGAAAGCCTGGAGGTTCAGGTTATTGATGATGGTCCGGGTTTTGATCCTGCGCAAACGACCCAGTTACTGGAGGCGTTTTACACCACCAAGTCGCAGGGTACCGGGCTTGGATTGGCCGTGGTGCAGGCCGTTGTCAAAGCGCACAACGGGGAGTTTGCCATCGAGCCGTTGAGTTCAGGTGGCACCAGAGCATTGATAAGAGTGCCGCTAAGCATTGACCGGAGTAATCATGCCGGCAAGCAGAACCGTTAATTGGAGGTAGATATGGCCAGGCCCCGAATTCTTATTGTTGAAGACGACAAAGAACTGCGCGAGGCGTTGGTGACGACCCTGGAGCTGGCGAAATTTCGTGTCTGTGAGGCCGATTGCGCGGAGCAGGCGTTGCAGCGTCTGGCGGAAGGTCCGGTGGATATGGTGGTCAGCGACGTCAACATGCCTGGCATGTCAGGCCATGAGCTTCTGACCGAAGTCCAGAAGCAGCACCCGGGCCTGCCGATGATGCTGATTACCGCCTACGGTCAGATCAATCAGGCCGTGTCAGCGATGCAGGCCGGTGCGATCGACTACCTGGTCAAGCCCTTCGAGCCCAAAATTCTGGTGGATGCCGTCAGCAAGGTCACCGGCGGGGAACGTCAGGGCAAGGTCGACGCCCCGGTGGCGGAAGATCCCATCTCCCAGCGTATGTTCCAGTTGGCCCGAAAGGTGGCGGGAAGTGACTCGACGGTGATGATTTCCGGTGAGAGTGGCACCGGTAAGGAAGTACTGGCCCGTTACATTCACCAGCAGTCCCCCCGCGCCGGGCAGCCCTTCGTCGCCATCAACTGTGCCGCGATCCCGGAAAACATGCTGGAGGCCATTCTGTTTGGTCATGAGAAGGGCGCCTTTACCGGCGCTCATGCCTCATCGCCGGGTAAATTCGAGCAGGCCAATGGTGGCACACTGCTGCTGGACGAGATTTCCGAGATGGACTTGAGCCTGCAGTCAAAATTATTGCGGGTGTTGCAGGAACGCGAGGTTGAACGGGTGGGTGGCCGCAAGACCATCAGCCTGGATGTCCGGGTGCTTGCGACCACCAACCGTGACCTGGCCGACCAGGTCCGGGAAGGCAAGTTCCGGGAAGACCTGTACTACCGTTTAAGTGTTTTTCCCATGCAATGGCAACCTTTGCGGGACCGGCCACTGGATATCATGCCCCTGGCCAACGCCCTGCTTAAGCAGCATTGCCGGAAAATGAAGCTTAACGGCATCGCCTTTGGCGCCGATGCCAAGGCCGCGATGAAAGCTCATGGCTGGCCTGGCAACGTGCGGGAACTGGATAATGCCATCCAGCGTGCCCTGGTGTTGCATCAGGGCCAGACCATTCAGGCTGAAGACCTGTGTCTGGAAGTGGGTATTACCGGCCTGGTTAGTCAGGCGGCCCACGCAGTCGCAGTACCATTGGCCGCCCGTCATTCAGAAGACCGGGAAGAAGAGCCTGACCCTGACCCGGATTTTACCGAACGTGACGAAGTCTCATCCCTGGGCCACGACCTGCGTCAGCAGGAGTTCCGCATCATTATCGATACACTCCGTAATGAGCGGGGCCGGCGCAACCGCGCCGCGGAAAAGTTGGGCATCAGTCCCAGAACTCTGCGTTACAAACTGGCGCAAATGCGCGAATTCGGCATAGACCCGGACATCGAACTGGCCACAGTCTGACGCCCTTCCGTTTACCCGACACATCTCCCCGCGGCACCTGGTGCCGCTTTTTTATTCCTGCCCTGCTTTTCGCCTGTCCGTGGCCTGCGTCAAGAGTTCGTCGGCGAGGGCCTTGCATGGCTTTAGATTAATTGCAAGCAATTGAAAAACAAGATAAATTAATAAATGGCAGAAATATTGCTTTAAGTTTATGAAAGTCCTTCTTGGCCAGTAACAGGCCCAGCAAGATGTAAGCCTGTCGGGAGAGTAGTCATGGTCGAACGCGCCGATATAAATAGCGTACTGTCGGATATCCGGGCCCTGCGATCGCAGATGAACCAGCCTCAGGGTCTGGATCAGAACAAGGCGATACAGGGGCAGGTGAGCCGGCCCGAACGCAGTGATCAGGTCCGCGAGACACCGGGTTTCAGCGATATGCTCAGCCAGGCCGTGGGCCAGGTCAACGATTTGCAACAGACATCGGGCGACATGAAGACGGCTTACCAGCAAGGCGACCCCAATATGGACATCAGCCGTGTGATGGTGGCCTCCCAGAAAGCTTCAGTGTCTTTCGAAGCGCTGACCCAGGTTCGTAACCGGGTCGTCAAGGCCTACGAAGACATCATGAACATGCCGGTCTAACCGCGGAGCTAAGCCATGGCCAGTGTACCTGCGCAAACATCGTCCATTGATCAGACCGAGCCTGAAAACGCAGGCGGACTGGAAGGCCGTAGCGATCTTTTCTTTGGCTTTAACCGGCTTACGCTTTTGCGCCAGATCGGCCTCATGGTCGGCCTCGCGGCCAGTGTTGCGCTGGGTGTCGCGGTGGTGCTCTGGGCCCAGGAGCCCAACTACCAGCCGGTGGTGGGGGACCTGTCCAGTTACAATTCCCAGGAAGTGACTCAAATATTGGAGCAGGCGGGCATCGAGTACCGGATGGAACCCCGCAGCGGGGCCTTACTGGTGCCGGCCGAAGACGTTTACGACGCCCGCTTGAAGTTGGCGGCCCAGGGCGTTACCGACCAGAAGACCATAGGTTACGAGATTCTTGATCAGGACCGGGGGCTGGGCACTTCCCAGTTCATGGAGACGGTCACTTATCGTCGCGGCCTTGAAGGAGAGTTGGCGCGGACCACCAGCAGTATGAGGAGCGTCAAGGGCGCCCGGGTTCATCTCGCCATTCCCAAACGATCTGTTTTTGTCCGGGATGCGCGCACCCCGACCGCCTCGGTGTTTCTGGACGTGATTGCCGGCCGTCGCCTTGAGGAAGAGCAAATTGCTGCCATTACCAATCTGGTGGCCGGCAGTATTCCGGAAATGTCCAAAGACAATGTCACGATAATCGACCAGAACGGCCGCCTCCTGAGCGCCCGCGAACGTAATACCGATCGCCGGCGGATGGAGGATCAATACGATTTCAACAGCCGGGTTGAAGAACGCCTGAACAGCCGGATTGCCTCAATGATCAACCCCATCATCGGCGATGGGCGTTTCCGGACCCAGGTCACCGCGGATCTCAATTTCTCTTCTGTCGAGCAGGCGGAAGAGCTCTTCAACCCGGGCCAGAACGCCATCCGCAGTGAGAGCGAGTCCAGCGAAAGCCTTGGTGCGGGCGCCATGGGAGGGGTGCCGGGGGCGTTGAGCAACCAGCCTCCGGCCGCGGCCGAGGCTCCGGAAGAGGCTGACGGCGACGATCAGGAAGCAGGCGAGACGGCGGCCCAACCGAGAAATGTGCGGTCCCAGTCAACCCGTAACTACGAAATGGACCGCACAGTCAGTTATGTGCGCCAGGAGCAGGGCCAGATCGAGCGTCTGAGCGTGGCGGTGGCCGTTGACGACATGAAAGTCGTTGATCCTGAAACCGGTGCCGTGAGTTATGAGCCCTGGCCGGAAAATGAACTGCAGCGAATTACCATGCTGGTGCGTGATGCGGTGGGCTATTCGGCGGCCCGCGGCGACAGCGTAACGGTGATGAACACCGCTTTCGCCGCCGAGGAGGCTATTGAGTTTGTGGATCCTGCTTTCTGGGAGCAGCCCTGGTTCTGGGACCTCATGAAGCAGGTACTGGCCGGCTTGGTGGTTCTGGTGCTTGTTGTGGGACTGCTGCGGCCCACGTTGAAAAACCTCGCCGGCGGCGCCCGTCGCGACCGTTCACTGGGCGATGGCGACGGCTATGACGATCTGGATGGCTTGGGCAGTGATGATATCAAACAGGCCATGACCGAGAGTGACGAATTACTTTTGCCGGGCGCGACAGACAGCTATGATAAGCACCTCAATGCATTAAAAGGTTTGATTGCCGAGGATCCGGCGCGGGTTGCTCAGGTGATGCGCCAGTGGGTGAATGTCGATGACTGACGAAAACGCAGGGGGGGGCGATGGCTCGCCCAAGCAGATGCGCCGCAAAATTCCGCGGGTCGAGCAAGCCGCCATCCTGCTGATGTCGCTGGGTGAGGCGGACGCGGCCCAGATACTGAAACACATGGGGCCGAAAGAAGTTCAGCGGGTCGGCGTGGCCATGGCGCAAATGAAGGACATCAGCAAGGACGACGTGTCTTTCGTGATGGATCAGTTTATCGATACCGTCGGCGGCCAGACCGGTTTAGGTGTGGGTAATGACGAGTATATTCGTGCCATGCTGACTCAGGCCCTGGGTGACGATAAAGCGTCCAGTCTTATTGACCGTATTCTGATCGGCGGCAATACCACGGGTCTGGATACCCTTAAATGGATGGAACCCCGGGCCGTGGGCGACATTATCCGGTATGAGCATCCCCAGATTCAGGCCATTGTTATTTCCTACCTTGACCCCGATCAGGCAGCGGAAATTCTCGGCACCCTGGACGACAAGGTCCGTCTTGACGTCATGATGCGCGTGGCTTCCCTCGAGAGCATCCAGCCCCAGGCTCTGCAGGAACTGAACGACATACTGGAGAAGCAGTTTGCCGGCGGTTCAGCGGCCCAAACCAGCCGGATCGGCGGCATCAAGCGGGCGGCGGACATCATGAACTTCATGGACCGCAGCATCGAAGGTGGTCTGCTGGATTCCATCAAGGATGTGGATCCGGACTTGGCCAATACCATTGAAGACTTGATGTTCGTGTTCGACAACCTCAGGGATATCGACGACAGAGGCATTCAGGCCCTGCTCCGGGAAGTGTCTTCGGATGTTCTTGTGGTGGCGCTCAAGGGTTCCGAGGAAGGCGTCAAGGACAAGATCTTTCGCAACATGTCCAAGCGGGCCGGCGAGCTGCTCCAGGATGATCTGGAAGCCAAGGGTCCGGTTCGGGTCAGTGAAGTGGAATCGGCCCAGAAAGACATCATCACCATTGCCCGACGTATGGCGGAAGCCGGTGAAATTACCCTCGGCGGCGCCGGGGAAGAAATGATGTGATGAAAGACCGCCGACATCTGGATCGTATCCCCTCCGAGGAACTGACCGCATACGAGCGCTGGGAATTGCCCCTGCTGGACCAGCAGGGCAATGAAGTGGCGCGCGAGGAAGAGCAGGACGTCAAACCCTTGACAGCCGCCGACCTGGAGGAAATAAGGCGCGCGGCGCGGGAAGACGGCCACCAGGAAGGCCATGAGGCGGGCTACCAGACGGGCCTGAAAAAAGGCCTCGCGGAAGGGCGCAAGGAAGGGACCGTGGCCGGGCGCATAACCGGTGAGGAAACCGGCCACACTGAAGCGCTCGCAGCCACCCAAAAAAAGGTCAGTGCCGGCTTGAATCGCCTGGAAAGCCTGATGACCCAGCTACTGGACCCCATCCGTCAGCACGAAGCTGAAATCGAGACTGCCCTTTTCAACCTGACCACGGTGCTGGCGCGGGCCGTCATTTTCCGTGAACTGCAACTGGATTCCTCCCATATCCAGGCTGTGGTCAAGCACGCCATGGCGAGCCTGCCGTCGACCCGTGAGAACGTTAAAATCCGGGTTCATCCCGAGGACGCGGACTGGGTTCGGGAAGTGGCGGGCCGTTTTGAGGTCGAGTCAGCAGTGGTGGCCGATGACGTCATTATCAAAGGGGGCTGCAAGATCGAGACCCGTCACAGCCTGGTGGATTTCACCGTTGAAAAACGCTTCCAGAAGGCGGTGCAGAGCATACTGGACAAGCAGCTCGCGGACGACCAGTCCGGCGAGCACTCCGGCCTGGATCCGGCCATGATGGAAGACCTGACGGACTTCCATGACGAGGTTCTGTCCGAGCCGGAACCCGAGGCCGAGCCGACACCTGAGCCCGATGCCGAAGCCCCGGTGGAAGCCGAAACAGACAAAGCCGCAGAGCCGGAGCAGACGCCGGAACCGGAGCCACAGCCAGGGTCAGAGGCCGGGGAAGACGCGCCGGAACCAGAGCCGGCAAGCCAGAGTAAAAAGGAGGGTGACGATGACCAGCCCGTTGGCTGAGCGCCTGCAGCATCTCGAAAATCATCTGCCGCCGACACTCGAACCGGAACTGTCCGGCCGTCTGACCCGGATGGTGGGGCTGACCCTGGAATGTGTCGGCTGTCCCATGGTGGTCGGCGACCGCTGCCTGATTCAGGGGCAGGGGCTGGGTAATGTCGAAGCCGAAGTGGTGGGCTTTGAAGACGAACGGGTTTACCTGATGCCGCTGACAGCCATCGAGGGCCTCCGGCCGGGCGCCCGGGTGGTGCCTTTGGCAGCGGCCAGCCGGGTGCCGGTGGGGCCGGAGTTGCTGGGCCGGGTGGTTAACGGTACCGGTGAGCCTTTGGATAATCTGGGCCCGCTTCGCGCCGAGGCCCAGGTTCCCTTGGCGGGCAACATCATCAACCCTTTGCACCGGGCACCGGTGCGCCAATCCATGGATGTGGGCATCCGCGCGATCAATTCCCTGCTGACGGTGGGCCAGGGGCAGCGTCTGGGTCTGTTTGCCGGCAGCGGCGTCGGCAAAAGCATGCTGCTGGGCATGATGACCCGATTCACCGATGCGGACATTACTGTGGTTGGCTTGATTGGTGAGCGTGGCCGGGAGGTCAAGGAATTCATCGAGGACATCCTGGGTGACGAGGGCCTGGCCCGTTCCGTGGTGGTGGCCTCGCCGGCGGACGATTCGCCGCTGATGCGGCTGCGTGCCGCCATGCTGACCACCCGTATTGCCGAGTATTTTCGGGACCAGGGCAAGCGCGTATTGCTGCTGATGGACTCCCTGACCCGTTACGCCCAGGCTCAGCGTGAGATTGCCCTGGCCGTGGGCGAGCCCCCTGCCACCAAGGGCTATCCCCCCTCGGTGTTTGCCAAGTTGCCGCAACTGGTGGAACGCACCGGTAACGCTAAACCCGGCGGTGGTTCCATTACGGCGTTTTATACCGTACTGACCGAAGGCGACGATCAGCAGGATCCGATCGCCGATGCCGCCCGGGCCATTCTGGACGGCCACATCGTGTTGTCCCGTCGTCTGGCCGAGGAAGGGCATTATCCCGCCATTGATGTGGAAGCCTCGGTCAGCCGGGTCATGCCCCAGGTCACTGAGCCGGCGCATTTCGCCCAGGCCCAGCGCTTCAAGCAGGTCTATGCACGGTACCAGCAGGCTCGGGACCTGATCAGCGTGGGCGCCTATGTCAAAGGTTCGGACTCGGAGACGGACTTTGCCATCGAGCACATCAACGACATGCGGGCGTTTCTGCGCCAGGATCTGGATAAAAGCGCCCCCTTCAAGGAAAGTGTCGATAAGCTTCACGCCGCAGTACCGGAGCGTCGCCAGGCTCGCCGTGGAGCCTCTGAATAATGCTGCGGTCCAGACGTCTTGGCGTTGTGCTGGCGGTGGAAGAGCGTCGTGAGCACGCGGCACTTGAGAAAATGGCGCGAGCGCGGCAGCTATTGGACCAACAGCTGCAACGTCTGCAGGAGTTGCAACAATACCAGGCCGATTACCGGGACCAGATGCGCAAAAGCCAGCAGGGGGTGGTGTCCATTACCCGGCTTCAGGGCTGGCAGGCCTTTATTACCCAGCTCGACCAGGTGATTGGCCAGCAGGGTGCTCAGGTTAAGCGTGCCGAAGGCCAGTTTGAAGAGT
>JAGXLV010000134.1:2037-4557 GCA_018334495.1 Oleiphilaceae bacterium | reverse complement strand
TTCGTGGCAAAAAAAATCATTAATTATTCGGTTGGTGGGTCACAGCATTTTTAGTTTTTCGGCTTGCTGGCTGAGCCCCTCGAGAATAGATTCACTGATGTGCTGGGGAAAGTCATGGGGGAGCATGTTATGGATATGCGCGATGACTGAGCTTGTTTTCTGCGCCATCTCGTTCATCAAGGTCTTCGCTTTCTCGGCTGAAAAACCCACTTGTTGAGCCGTGCTGACAAAATGGCGTGGTTGAATGCGGGCCCAATGGTAGTGGCGGTTGCGCCCCTTAACGGACATGGCCATCTTGGCTTTTTCCGCCGGAATACTGCCTTGGGCCATGAGTGGGTAAGCTGACAGTACATCGTAAAGCGGCGCCATTCGGTAGGCAGAATCAGCTTCCAGGAACAAGCTGTAATTCTTGGCGTGGCCGTCGATGGCTGCCATGAGCCAGAAAAGTATCTGGGCCCTGAAAAAATTGTCTCTGTCCTGGTTGGCGCGTTGAGAACCCAGCAACAACTGCATGCCTTCACGAATGCCCGGGCCACCGTCACTCTCGTATTTGACTGCGGGCGCCACGCCGAGCGCCTGGCAAAAGTCTTCCTGAGGCAGGCGCATCAGCCAGGTTTGATCCTTTGACCAGCGCCGGTCAAAGCGTTCGACGATTAACGCCTTTTCGGTTCCGAAGTGACCAATTTCCGAATGGGCAGTAGGTAGCCCGTACGCCTTGGCAATTTCCAGGCAAAGCCATTCGTTTTCCGCGCTTTCCCGCAAATCGATGTTGCTTTGCCCGATAAAACCAATCGGCAGCTTTAATATGTGGCTGGTGGGCGTGGCGGCAAACGGACGGTGCCACTGGTTTTTGAACCAAAGCAACGCTGTTTTCTCCTGGGCCCCCGCCAGGGAAATGCGGAACTCATCCTCATCGGTCATTCCCAAAGGGGCGTTCTGATGGTTTTTCAGAAGAGTTTCGATGTCTTGTTCGTGCAAGGGTTCGGCTTTGACGGAATTGACCGGAGGGACCGAAGAGCCGGAAGGGTATAACTGTACGGCACCCACGCAGTCTCTGCCGATGCGGGATAGCAGGTCGAAAGGATGGCTGGTGGGTATCTTGAACCTTGCCTGCATGCGCCCGCGAAGGTTATCCGAGTCCGGTAACAGGTTGTCGAAGAAGTTGTACACCAGTGCGCCTCGATAACGCTGTGCGGACAACGGAAGTGACAGTGAAATGGCCCGCGCTCCGGGGCGATTCAGCCAGTCTGCGCTGTACTGAAACGCCATTGCTCCGGAAGGCTCCTGTTGTAATTGGCCTATCTCAATACCGTTGAGGGCCACGATGAGGCTATTCACTGGTTACCACTCCTGATCCCAGCGGGTCGTTGGTTTTTCGCTGTCGCGGTCCGAGATGTGCAGTTCCAGTTCCAATGCGGAAAGCAACTTGAAAAGGGTCTCAATCCTGGCTTTGTCAGGTTGATTTTCGAATCCGGAGACCGTCGCTTGTTTAATGCCGATCTGCTCCGCCGTTTTTTGCTGAGTCAGTTGTTTGTCAGTGCGGGCATTTTTTATTGCCTGAGCGAGTTGTTTGGGTGATGTGATTTTCATCGTTATCCCCTCTGGCGGATTAGGGTAAGATTATACCCTTTAAAGGATATTCGCAATTTATCCTTTTATCGCTATATATTGGTTCGTGGCATTACGTCCGTGAGGCTCGGTGAGCGTCCGTGGCCAGGAAATGATGAATGATTCAGCCACGGACCCTCACTGACACTCACGGACGAAAGCAACGATATTAATCGGTGGTGTTTGCAAGTGACTTTGACTGGGACATAGTCCATATTAAAGGTTCTTGGAGAACCTCGGAGAATCAGTATGAGCTTAAAAGCGACATCCGTGCGACTTGATGACGAAACATTAGCGAGAGTGGGTCAAATGGCTGAAGCAATGGATAGGCCGCGCGCATGGGTGATGGCGGAAGCTATCAAGCAATATGTTGCGCGGGAAGAATGGTTTATCCGTGAAGTGGAACAAGGCGTGAAGGCCGCCGATGAAGGACGATTGATCGACCATGGTGATATCAAGGCCAAGTGGGAGGCCAGGCGTGCGGCTCAAATGGACTGATCTTGCCGACGTCGATTTAGAAAAGATTGAAGCGTATATTGCCAATGAAAACAGTCCCCTTGTTGCAGTCGATGTGGTGATGGACATCATAGATTCCGTTGATCTGATCTTGTCCGACCATCCCGGCGCTGGACGCCAGGGAAGGTTGAAGAACACACGAGAGCTGGTCATTGATGGTTTGCCATTTATCGTCGTTTACCGGGAAGATGTGCGGGCGAACTGCATCCAAATCCTGCGTGTTCTTCATGACGCCCAGCATTGGCCGTCAGCCTGAATCATTTGTTCCCGACCGAATCGGACGCAGAGCAAGGCCCAGGAACCCCGCCTGCGTATGGGCGCCAGGAAGGGCACACCAGTTACAAAAAGGGCAGCTCGCGGGTTGCCCTTTGTTCTGTCTGGCCCAGAGATGATGAA
>JAGXLV010000134.1:0-1600 GCA_018334495.1 Oleiphilaceae bacterium | reverse complement strand
ATTGCAACGCTCTATGTGGTCGCTGCGGGCCTGAAAGAAACCGGTGCCGTGCAGTGGATTGCACGTTTGCTTTTGGGGCATCCGAAAACCGAAACAGGTGCACAGCTGCGGATGTTGGCGCCTACCGGCATTCTCAGCGGTTTTATGAACAATACCGCTGTTGTCGCTATGTTCATCCCCGCCATTCAGGATTGGGCTCAACGACTGGGCATTCCTGCCTCCCGTCTTCTTTTGCCCATGAGTTACGCCGCTATTCTGGGTGGCACCTGCACCCTGATCGGCACCAGTACCAATCTGGTGATTGATGGCATGCTTCAGACGCGTATGGGGATTCATCTGGGGTTGTTTGAATTGGCCTGGGTGGGTGTGCCCCTGTTATTGGTGGGTGGAGGTTATCTGGTGCTGGTGGCTTCCCGGGTGCTGCCGGACCGTGGGGGTATCAAGGAAGAACTGGAGCAGGTTCGGGAATACGGGGTAGAGGTCGAAGTGGACCCGGCCGGCCCGCTGGTGGGCAAGACGGTAGCCCAGGCGGGTTTGCGCGCACTCGGTTATGGCTACCTGACGGAAATTGACCGGGGCGGGCGCCTGATTACCGCAGTGGAGCCAGACCGGATGCTGCAGTCCGGCGACAAGCTGTATTTCGTGGGGGCGCCTGAATGCGCCAGCGAACTGCGGCGCATTCAGGGGCTGAAGCCGGCCCAGGCCAGTATCCAGAAGCTGGAGCTTGCCAATCATCAGCGCTGTCTGGTGGAAGTGGTTCTGAGCCAGGAATTTATGGCGCTGGGTAAAACAGTGCGTGAAAGCCGGTTCCGTACCCGCTTCAATGCCGCGATTTTGTCGATTTCCCGGGAGGGCAACCGGGTGCCGGGTAAGCTCGGGGACATTACTTTCAAGGTGGGGGATACGCTGCTGTTGGAGGCCAGCCATCAGTTTGTTGAGCAATACCGCTTTCGCCGCGATTTTCTGTTGGTCAGTGCCCTGAACGATTCCACGCCGCCTGATTTCCGCCGGGCGCCCCGTGCTTTGGGGATTTTGTTGTTGATGGTGGTGGCCAGCGCCACTGGTCTGTTGCAGATCATTGAGGCTGCTTTTCTGGCGGCCGGAGCCATGATCATGACCGGTTGCATCACCGCCAGTCGGGCCCGTCGCAGTGTGGATTTGCCGGTGCTGGTGGTGATTGCCGCCTCCTTTGCAATGGGTAACGCCATGACAGAGACCGGCGGCGCGCAGTGGGTGGCTTCCGGCCTGTTGGGACTCTTTGGGCCACTGACGCCCTGGCTGGCGTTGGCGCTGGTGTATATCCTGACGGCCGCTTTCACCGAGGCCATTACCAATAACGCGGCAGCGGTGCTGATGTTTCCGATTGCCCTGGCGGTGTCACAACAGTTGGGGGTTAATTTTCTGCCCTTCGCGGTGGCTGTTATGTTTGCAGCGTCGGCATCGTTTATCACTCCGCTGGGCTACCAGACCAACCTGATGGTCTACGGCCCCGGCCGGTACCGGTTTATGGATTACGTGCGTTTGGGGTTCCCCCTGAGCCTGTTGGTAGGCACAACAGCCATCGGCTTGATCCCGTTTGTTTGGGGTTTCTAATTGACGT
>JAGXLV010000133.1:2394-4581 GCA_018334495.1 Oleiphilaceae bacterium | reverse complement strand
CGCCTCTCCGGTCTCGACGTGTCGGATACCGGTGTCCTGTTCGCCCGTTATACCAACGGGCAGTCCACTACGCTGGGCCAGGTTGCCCTGGCAAGCTTCAACAACACCGATGGCCTCGCGCCTGTTGGCGAAACCTCCTGGGTGGAGACCTTCGAGTCGGGTCAGGCCGTTGTGGGTAAACCGGACACCGGCACATTGGGCTCAATCAAGGCCAGCTCGGTCGAGGAGTCCAATGTGGACTTGTCGACGGAACTGGTGAATCTGATCATCGCCCAGCGCAACTTCCAGGCCAACGCCAAGACCATCGAGACCTCCGATTCCATTACCCAGACCATCATCAACCTCCGCTAAACAGTTCCTGACGTGAACCGGCCAGTGGCGTCAAGTCGCTGGCCGGTTTAAAGCTTCCAGTCAAGACCGCTTTGCGCTTAATGGCACAACTCCTGCATACAACACTGTAACAGTCAAAATTCCGGCAGGAGTTTTCCTCATGGATAAGTCCATTTTTATAGGCATGTCCGGCGCCAAGCAGACCATGCTGGCCCAGCAGGCCCACGCCAATAACCTGGCCAACGTCAACACCACGGGTTTCAAGAAAGACTTCGCCCAGGCCCGCAGCATGCCGGTTTTCGGTGAGCATTTCCCCACCCGCGCCTACGCCATGACCGAGCGTCCTGGCACCGATACCAGTGCCGGGGCTCTGATCGAGACAGGGCGCGATCTGGATGTGGCCATGAAAGGCGACGGCTGGATGGCGGTTCAGACCGATACCGGGGAAGAGGTGTTCACCCGGGCCGGCAGCCTCCAGGTCGATGTGAACGGCTTGTTGCGGACTTCCGGCGGCGAAATGGTGATGGGTAACGGCGGCCCGGTGGCCCTGCCTCCGAGCAATAGCGTTCAGATAGGCGCGGACGGCACCATTTCCGTGGTGCCAATGGGAGGGCCGCCCAGTCAGTTGGTGGAGGTTGACCGAATCAAGCTGGTGAATCCTCCCGCGGACGCATTGGTTAAGGGCGAGGACGGCTTCGTTCGCCGCAACGCGGCCACCGCGATCGATGAACCTGAGCCCGCTGATGGGGCCATGCGCCTGGTGTCCGGCTTTATCGAGGGGTCCAACGTGAATGCCGTGGAGGAAATGATCTCCAACCTGCAGCTCTCCCGCCAGTTTGAAATGCAGATCAAGATTATGAAAACCGCTGATGAGAATTCCGAGGCAACGGCACGTCTGTTGCAGAACCTTGGGTAAGAGTTTTCTGACCGGGCTGAGCGCGGAATGCGGCAAAGACTTGCCGGCGCCACCAGGTTTCATTGAGGAGTACGAACATGCATCCAGCACTTTGGGTCAGCAAAACCGGGTTGAGCGCTCAGGACACCAACATGTCCACCATTTCCAACAACCTGGCCAACGTCAATACCATTGGCTTCAAGCGCGACAGGGCGGTTTTCCAGGATCTCCTGTATCAGATTGACCGGCAGCCCGGCGGCATGAACACCCAGAACAGCGAGCTGCCTTCCGGTCTGCAACTGGGCACGGGCGTGCGGGTGGTTGGCACCGCCAAGCAGTTTTCCCAGGGCAACCTCCAGGTCACCGAGCAGCCTCTCGATATGGCGGTGGATGGCCGCGGTTTTTTCCAGATCGAGCTGCCGGATGGCGATATCGCCTACACCCGTGACGGTCAATTTCAGCTCAATGCCGACGGGGATATTGTGAACCCGGACGGTTATCGACTGGAGCCCAACATTAACGTTCCTGAAAACGCCACCTCGGTCACCATCGGCAAGGACGGCACGGTTTCGGCGGTGGTCGATAACCAGGCGGCGCCGGTCAATCTTGGTGAGATCCCACTGGTTAATTTTGTTAACCCCCAGGGGTTGCAAGCCATTGGTAATAACCTGTTCCGGCAAACCAACGCCAGCGGCGATCCCGCCGAGGGTGAGCCTGGTATCGCCGGGCTGGGCACCATTGAGCAGGGCATGACTGAATCCTCCAACGTGGAAGTGGTGGAAGAGCTGGTGAACATGATCACTACTCAGCGGGCCTACGAGATGAACTCGAAGGTCGTGTCGACAACGGATCAAATGCTGCAGTTTATCTCGCAGAACATTGGCTAACGCTGTTTCAAGCCGGACATGACGCATTCAGGAGAGGGTAAATCCATGACATCGTTTGACCGATCAGGTCTGTTA
>JAGXLV010000133.1:0-1770 GCA_018334495.1 Oleiphilaceae bacterium | reverse complement strand
CGCTTCTTCAACAGTGAATGGTGGCCATTATGAACTCTGTTTCGTCAATTTGCCTGGCCGTCTGGCTGGTACTGACCCTTATCAGCGGCCCGGTGATGGCAGACCGGATCAAGGATATGGCACGGGTTGAGGGTGTCCGGTCGAATCAGTTGCTGGGGTATGGCCTGGTGGTCGGCCTGGATGGCAGCGGCGATTCGGCGCCTTTTACCAACCAAACCTTTCGCAACATGATGACCGAGTTCGGGATCACGATTCCGGAAGGGGTCAACCCGAGTGTGGACAATGTCGCGGCAGTGACCATTCATGCCGACCTGCCGGCGTTTGCCAAGCCCGGGCAGGAACTGGATATCACTGTGTCTTCCATTGGCAACGCCGACAGCCTTCGTGGCGGCAGTTTGCTGATGTCCCCTCTGAAAGGCGCGGACGGCCAGGTTTATGCCATGGCCCAGGGCAGCCTGGTGGTTGGGGGTTTCGGGGCGTCCGGCGCGGATGGTTCACGGATCTCGGTGAATGTGCCCAGTGTTGGCCGCATTCCCAACGGCGCCACGATTGAGCGTGAAGTCACCTCGCCTTTTTCCCAGGGCGACACCATTACTTTTAACCTGATGCGGGCGGATTTCACCACGGCAAGGCGCATGGTGGAAGTCATTAACGGCACGCTGGGTGAGGGCATGGCTTATGCGCAGGACGCTACATCCGTTTCCGTGAAAGCGCCGCGGGACCCGTCCCAGCGGGTCAGCTTTCTCTCGCTTCTGGAGAACCTGGAAGTAGACCCGGCCAAGGACGCCGCCAAAGTCGTTATTAATAGTCGCACCGGCACCATCGTCGTGGGGCAGAGCGTCAAAGTCAGCCCGGCGGCCGTTACCCACGGCAACCTGACCGTAACCATTGCAGAGAACCCTGAAGTGGACCAGCCCGAGCCCTTCGGTCAGGGCGAAACCGTGGTGACGCCCAACTCCCAGATTGCCATCACGGAAGAGCCCGCGCGCATGTTCCAGTTCGGGCCGGCGGTCACACTGAATGAGATTGTTCAGGCCGTGAACCAGGTCGGGGCCGCCCCCGGTGATGTCATGGCGGTACTGGAAGCCCTCAAACAGGCCGGCGCACTGCGTGCCGAGCTGATAGTCATTTAGGTGATGTGATGCAGAACTCAAGAGTCGAGCAGGCACAGATTTACACCGAATTCAGCGGCCTCAACGCGTTGAAGAGCCAGGCGCGGACCGACAAAAAGGCGGCTCTGGAGCAGGTGGCCAAGCAGTTCGAAAGTCTGTTTATGTCCCAGATGCTCAAGACCATGCGCTCAGCCAACAAGGTGTTGTCCGAGGGCAATTATCTGAACAGCAGCCAGACCGAGTTCTACGAGGACATGTTCGACAGCCAGCTCAGCCAGACCATGGCCCAGAAAGAGGGCATGGGGCTGTCGGATACCCTGGTCCGCCAGCTTAGCCGCCAGATTCCCGGAATGAACACGGAAGGTGACCCGCTGGCGAGCCAGCGTCGCAGTATCGCCGATTACGATCGCAGCTTGCCCAGCCTGTCGCCACGCTTGCCCCAGGAACTCGCCCGGGTCAGGGAGATTAGCGCCAGTGTTCCGCAACCGGAGTCCATGGTGGCGCCGAGCGGGGAGTCGGTGGCTTCCTCTGGGCCGGTGGCGGCGCAGGCGCCAATGCCGGCGCGGTTTGACTCACCCGAGGACTTTGTCAGCCATTTGTTGCCCATTGCCGAATCCGTGGGCGCTGACAGTGGCATCAGCCCCCAGTTGATGGTGGC
>JAGXLV010000059.1 GCA_018334495.1 Oleiphilaceae bacterium | reverse complement strand
CGGTGGTGCCGGAGTTGCGGTTTCTGATCAACTCACTATTAAAAGCCATACCCCGCATGGGCTACATCGCCCTGCTGATGTTTATTATTTTCTATATCTATGCCGCGATAGGCTCACTGTTCTTCGCCAGTGTCGATGAAGTGCTTTGGGGGGATGTCGCCATATCCATGCTGACGCTGTTCAGAATCGCCACGTTCGAAGACTGGACCGACATCATGTACGTAACCATGGAACCCTATCCGTTCAGCTGGATTTTCTACGTGACCTTTATCTTCCTGACGGCGTTCGTATTTCTGAACATGATGATCGGCGTTATTCTCGAGGTCATGAGCGAGGAGCAGAATGCCAAACAGGCCCAAAAAGCCCACGACGAACGCGATGACATCACCCGCCAGCTTCATTCGGTACAGGCGCAGTTAACGGCGCTGAGCAAACAGATTTCGCAAAATTCTGAGAAGTGAAGCCTAGCCAGACTGGTCGGTCAGGGCATCGTGGGTACGCCGGCCTTTGCTCCCTGTATTTCTGAGGCAGAAAAGACCAGCGTACCGCCACGGAAGGGGTTCAGTTCTCGGTACCGAATTTTTCATGTTCGCCCAGATTAGGCATCTCGCCCTTGGCAGTGGCTACCGCCTGTTTGTAGAACATGACCATTTTGCTGGTGTCGCTGTTCCAGTGCTCGCCCTTCGTCACGTCGATTTCCAGCAGCCCGACATTGGCAGACTCCTTGCCCTCGGGAAACCAGTCCGCCACGAACGGATTCCAGAACTTGTCAATCAGGGTTTTATCCTCGCTGATGCGGCCCACTCCGGTAAGTGACACATAACAATCGTCCTTGGGGTCCGCGAAGGTCACGCAAACATCGTTGTCATTCTCAACTTCGAGGACTTTTTCTGAGTCAAGGTCGGTGAAAAACCACAGGGTGCCATCATACTTGTCCTGCACCAGGTACATTGGCCGAGCTCTTAACTCGTTACCGTGCAAGGTCGTCAGCATTCCGGTTTTCATGCCCTTGATCAGGTTCCAGATTTTCTGCTTATGCTCCGGGCTGGACATAGTTCTTCCTCCACTGCTTTTGGCAATCGATACACATTAAGTGATAACAACAGACGGATTAATCAAGGGTCGCCGCCGAAACCAGGGATCTATTTTGCGTCATAGCTGTGCTGTTCGCTTTGCGACGCCGGGCTTGACGTATTAATCCCGGCGCCTGCGTGGCCGGCAACGACCTTTGCCGGGGTGTTAGCGCGTGGATTAATCGAGACGATAGGATGATCCAAAAGGCGTTTACCTATAGGCTGAACCATCGTTTTGAGTCACCCGGGAGGAAACCATGAAAACCCTTCAAATCGACATCGTATCCGACATCGCCTGCCCCTGGTGCGCCATTGGTTTTGCCCGCCTGGAGCAGGCCATGCAAGAGCTGGCGGGAGAGCTGTCTTTCAAGATCGACTGGCATGCATTCGAACTCAACCCTGAGGAATCCGCTGAGGGCCAGCCCATATTGGAAGCCCTTGCCAAAAAATACGGCAGCACACCCGCCGAGATGGAAAAAAACCAGAGCGGAATGATGGCAATCGCCAGGGACCTCGGCCTTAACTTCACCAGAATGCAGGAACGCCGCACCCGCAACACGTTCGACGCTCACCGGCTACTGAAATGGGCCGCAGAGCAGGGTCGTGAAACTGACTTGATGAAAGCCTTTTTCGAAGCCTATTTTGGTCACGCCGAAAATATATCCGACCATGACGTGCTGGCCAGGTATGTTGATTCCGCAGGGCTTGATGGTGCCACGGCAAGAACAGTACTGGCCTCTGATAATTACTCGGATGCCGTGAGAAAGGACGAGGCACAGTACCAGCAAGCTGGTATATCCTCAGTACCAGCCTTTATCATTGATCAGCAATACCTGATTTCCGGCGCCCAGGAGCCGGATTATCTGGTACAGGCCTTGCGGGATATCGCCGTGGGTGAGGTGCAAACACAGCAGGGTTAAGCGTTTTTCTTTGTTCAAAAGCACCAAGTGTTCTACAACTACATTGTGGATCCCGACAATCACCGAAGGAAACCCTATGCCCTTTACGTCCGAACACCTTGACGAACTTAACCTGCTCGCCCTGTTCAACCTCTCCTCTACACAGGAAGGCATCAAGGTTCACCAGCAATCGGCGACACCGGAAGCCGTGGCTGCCGCAGAACGCCTGTTCCATAAAGGACTGGTTACACAAAAAGACGGCGGCTATCTGACCAGCCTGGGCATCGAGAGCGCAGAGCATGCACAGCGGCTGGAGGCCATTCTTTCGAATCAACCGGCCAAGGCAACCACCGGACTGGGTTAAATGCCCATTGTTGGATCAGGGAGAGGGAGCCATCATGTGCGGGCGCTACGCACTTTACGAATCCATGGACGAAATTGCCAGGCGGCTCGGATATCCGGTGGATTGCCGAGACCCCGCCCCCAGGACAGGCTACAACATACCGCCTGGAGGCTTCATTGTCGGCATCGCCGCCCTTGAAAAGGAACCAAAGATCCTGCCGCTCTGGTGGGGGTACCGCCCCCACTGGGCCGGCGAGGACTCGCCCGAACCCATTAACGCCCGCGCCGAGAAAGTCGCCAGGAGCCCGTTTTTCAAAGGCAGTTTTGCCCGCCACCGTTGCGTCATTCCCGCCAACGGCTGGTTTGAGTGGCAACAAAAAAACGGCGGTAAACAAGCCTTCTACATTCATCACAAGAACGACGAACTGCTTTTAATGGCGGGCCTGTTCACCACCGACCAGGACGGCAACCCCCGCTGTTGCATCCTGACTGAAAACGCCCGCGGTCCGACCAGAGACATTCACCCCAGAATGCCCGTGGTTCTTGGTGACGGCGTGAAAACCTGGCTCGATCCGGAAGTCCAGGACCGTGAAACCCTCAAGCGGGAAGTCAAACACCTGCCGAGCGAAAAGCTCAATTGCCGACCTGTTTCCGCCCGGGTGAACAGCCCCGCGAACGATGACGAACGGATTATCGAAAAAGCCGACTGACCCGCCCTCGACAGCCCGAAGTTCGCGCCAGAGCGACCTCCAGGCCTTGATCCGTCGAATTTCACCCGCATTCCTGTCTGAGAAGCTGTTAAAAAACACTTGAAGGCTCAAACGCAAAGGGAGAGACAGGATGTCCCATGGGAAGCGTCTTAATGCAGACGACCTCTACCAAGGCTGCGATACGGAAAAATTTACGTTCGACACCACCGATGAACTGGAAGACTTCACGGACGTTTTGGGGCAGGCTCGCGCCACCGAAGCCATTCGTTTTGGCATCGGCATGCGTCGCGACGGTTACAATCTCTATGCCCTGGGCGCACCCGGCATTGGCCGGCGGGCCCTGATTAAACGACACCTTCATGATCGGGCCGCCGATGAGCCGTCCCCCGGCGACGCGGTCTACATCAATAATTTCAAGGACAGCCGTAAGCCTTTCGCCGTCCAGTTGCCCGCCGGGCTGGGGGTGCGACTGCGCGACGACATGAAGCAACTCGTCGAGGACCTGAAAGCCGCCATACCCGCCACTTTCGAGAGCGAGGAGTACCGGACGCGGCGCAAGGAAATGGAAAGTGAACTACAAAAAGAACAGGGCCGACCACTTGAAGAGATCCGTGACAAGGCCCAGGAACAGGGCCTCGCCCTGATTCGCACACCACAGGGCATCTCATTCGCGCCCATGAAAAAAGATGGCGAGGTCATGCCGCCTGAGGAGTTTGGCAAGCTCCCGGAAAAAGAACGTGAAGACATCCGCAACAAAATTCACGCCCTTGAAGGTGAGCTTGAAAAAGTCCTGTATCTGGCGCCACGCTGGCAACGCGAAGGACAGCGCAAAATCCGGGAACTGGAACGGGAATTCACACGACTAACCGTCGACCATCTCATGGAGGACATGCGCAAGGACTGGGACGAGCAACCGGAGGTGCTCAGGTATTTTGATGACCTTCGTGACGATGTCATTGAAAACGTCAAAGATTTTCAAAGCGATGACCCAAGCCAGCAACAACAGGGCTTGCCGCCGGGCCTCGCGCCGCAAAAGGATCGCTCATTGGCGCGATACAGCGTCAACGTCCTTGTGGATAACAGCGAAGTCAAAGGGGCGCCCATCGTTTTCGAGGACCACCCGCGCTACCAGAATCTGTTCGGCAGCATCGAGCACACCTCTATGATGGGTGCCCTGCTCACCGATTTCACCCTGATCAAGAGCGGCGCCCTGCATCGGGCCAATGGCGGTTACCTGGTGGTGGAAGTGCGCAAGCTCCTGACCCAGCCCTTTGCCTGGGAAGCCCTGAAACGCACCCTGTTCTCCCGACAGTTGCGGGTCGAAACTCCGGACCGGGAGCTGCCCATGGTCAGCACCGTGACCCTGGAGCCCGAGGCCATGGACCTCAACCTGAAAGTCGTGCTGATCGGCTCCCGAACGCTTTACTACCTGCTAAACCAGCACGACCCGGAGTTCGGGCAGCTGTTCAAGGTAACGGCGGATTTCGAGGATAAAATGCCGCGGGACGAGGAAAGCCAGCAGTTATACGCCCGGATGATCGCTACCCGGGCGCGCAGGGAAGAACTCTTGCCGCTGGACCGCGAGGCCACGGCCCAGGTGATTGAACAGAGCTCCCGTGAAGCGGAGGACTCAGAGCGGCTGTCGGCGCATCTCCGTGGGGTCACTGACTTGCTGCGGGAAGCCGATTTCTGGGCCCGCGAAAACAAGCATGATGTTATCCGGCGCACTGACGTCCAGCAATCCGTGGACGCACGCCGCTATCGGGTGGGGCGCGTACCGGAACAAATCCGCGAGGACATCCGACGCGGCACGTTGCTGATCGATACCGAGGGGCAAAAAATCGGACAGATCAACAGCCTGTCAATAAACGACGCTGGTCAGATCCGGTTTGGCCATGTCTGCCGCATTACCGCGCGAGTGCGCCTGGGCAAAGGCGAGGTTAAAGACATCCAGCGCGAGGCAAAACTGGCAGGACCGATTTTTTCCAAGGCCGTGATGACATTAACCGGATATCTCGGCGCCCATTACGCTCCCGATTTTCCATTGATGCTGGGTGCAAGCCTGGTGTTTGAGCAGACCTACGGCGGCATTGAAGGCGATTCCGCCACCGTTGCGGAACTGCTGGCGCTTTTGTCGGCGCTCGCTGATACGCCCCTGCAACAAACCCTGGCGGTGACCGGCTCGGCCAACCAATACGGCGAGGTGCAGGCGGTCGGCGGCATCAATGAGAAAATAGAGGGCTTTTTTGACACCTGCCGGGAGCAGGGACTGAACGGCGAACAGGGCGTATTGATGCCGGCATCCAATATAAAGCACCTGATGCTTCGAAACGATGTGGTTCAGGCCGTGCATGACGAGCGCTTCAGCATCTATCCGTTCAATAGTATCGACGAAGCATTTGAACTCGTCACCGGGCAAACCGCGGGTGAGCGCAACGACAAAGGCCGCTTCCCGGAGAACACGGTAAATCACCGGGTGCAACAGAAACTGCTCGACCTGGCCGACCAGGCGCGCCGCTGGACAAAAGACAGTCAAGGGCCTGAAACAGACCAAGGACGATGACACAAACCGGGAGGATCAGGATTATGGCACAGGTACGCGAATACGCAGCAACCGATGAAGAACTCAAGACTTGGGTGGTCAACGAACTAAGCTGGGACAGCCGGATAGACGCCTCCAGGGTGGCGGTGTTGGTGGACGACGGCCTTGTCACCCTCAAGGGTACGGTTCCGAGCTACGCCGCCCGGGACGCGGCCGAGGACGATGCCCTGGGTGTCCTGGGCGTGGTAGCCGTAGACAATCAGCTTGGTGTGAAATTGCCCGGTGCACTGCCGGTTCCGAGCGATTCAACCATCCGGGACAATATTCTGAGCACTCTGGAAGTAAATCCCGAGATTGATGAGCTCAATATCCAGGTGGTCGTTGCGGACCGGGAGGCGACCCTGACCGGCACTGTGCCAACGCATTGGGAAAAGCGTCAGGCCGCCGTGCTGGCCGGCCTGGTGCAGGGCGTCGTTGCCGTCAAAAACGACCTGGCGGTGGTCCCCACCGCGGCAATCGGAGACGAAATTATCGCTGAGGATGTCACCAACGCCCTCATGCGCAGTGCCTTGGTGGACGCCGAAATGGTCGACGTGACCGTGAGCAACGGCACGGTCACCCTGCAAGGCAATGTCCCCACCACGGCGGCCCGAATAGCGGCTTACCGCGCGGCCAGCCGGACCGCAGGCGTGGTCAATGTACGGAATCAGCTGATGGTTCGGCGTTGACACAAAAATAAAAAGAGGGGAACAAAGAAAAGGCCGCCATACAATGATGGCAGCCTTTTTTAATTACTACTTGGGGGTTCCCTGAGCTTTCTATCCATTTCCTTGCTCAATCTTCGATACCTTTCGAAGACGCCGTCCTGGCTTACTCCCTTCCGTATCGTCCGTGACGATGAATTAACGATAACACCTCAGAAATCTAAGTCAACAAAAACACACAAAACGTTTACATTTTTTTACGCGAAGGTTCGGTTTGTAAATTTATCAATCTGCGCAGACCACTTCGATAACCCTGGCACAAAAAGCGTCCAGGTCGGCAGGTCGGCGGCTGGTGATCAGACCCCCATCATGATGTACCTGCTCGTCGACCCAATAGCCGCCGGCATTGCTTATATCGGTTTTCAGGCTCGGGTAGGAGGTCAAGGTCCGGCCCCGGACCTCACCCGTCTCGATCACCGACCAGGGCGCATGACAAATAGCGGCCACTGGCTTGCCCTGGCTGAAGAAGCTCTTGATAAACGCTACAGCAGCGCTGTCCATTCGCAGTGCATCTGGATTGGCAACGCCGCCAGGCAGCACTAACGCGCTATAGTCCTCAGCCCTTGCATCGCCCACCGGCTTGTCAACTTCAAACGTGTCGCCCTTGTCCAAATGATGGTAAGCGTCAATTCTGCCGGCGTTTAGCGAAATCAGCTGTAAATCAGCGCCGGCGTCCATAAATTCCTGCCAGGGGCGGGTCAATTCAATTTGTTCGACCCCGTGGGTGGCGAGGAATGCGATCGATTTTCCCTTTAATGGGGCATCCATAGTCCATGGCTCCTTATCCGGCATTTTGGCAGTACTGTATTGGTTAAATGCCGGCCTTCCCCGGGATCTCAAGGTGATCAGGCGTTAAATTCTTTGCGGATAACCTCTGTCCGCTTGCGATTCATGCCCATATCCGAATAGCCCAGGCGCGACGCCGATCGCACATCAATCCGATGGCTGTCGGGATGACATAAAAATTCCAGATCATCCACAAAACCGAACCATTTTGAGGCACATTCAAAATGCAGATAACTTTCTTTTTCCACGGTCAATGTGGTCCGTGGCATTCTCTCAACGATTGCCTTCAGTCTTGTCATCGCCTCTTCCGGCGGACCACTGAAGAACAAAGGCTCGACCTGACACCGCCCTGACTCTGCCTGACTGCTGACACAGTTGGGACTGGCTGGACAGGGGGCAAGGCGGCCTTTCAGGACACCCGTCTGTTTGGGCCTGAATGAGAACATGGCTTGCTTCCTCCAAGATAGGAATACAACTTACTTCTGACTTGGCTCCGCTAACGCCTCGCCCAACAACGTCTGCAGGTGCTGTGGCATGTTGCCCGCCAATTCGAGCGCCGCCTCGTGCCCTCGTGGCGACATCTTGTCCCAGGTGCGCCCCACAATGCGTAACCACTTTTCCCGGTCATAATCGGTCTTTTGAAAGAAATCCTCAAAATAGCGTTCCAAAAACACCATGCAGGCCACGTCCTCCAGTAACTGGGTTTCCGGATCCTGGCGAAGCTCCCGTTTAGTCAGAACGGTTTCGACCCGTTCATGGTCGCTCGCCGGATAGCCGCATTCCGCCATGATCCCGGCGGCCCGGCGCCCATGAAAACGGCCACAGGCCTGTCGCCATTCATAATAGGCTTGGCGCCCTTCCGGGAAGTCTTTCCTGGGCATGGTCCAGCGCTCTATGTGCTGGGCACGGCAAGCAATCTGCATGCGCTCTGAAGGCTCAGACTCCAACTGGAACAACCAGCGGGTCATATGCTGGCTATAAGCAAACTCCTTGGGCAGAGTCTCCTCCCCCACCTGCTCCCGGTTCGGATCAGCCAGATTGGCGTTATCAATTTTCTCCAATGCACAGGTGAGTTGGGCGGACGTGTCCATTTTTGATCTCCTGGTGACTAATTCTGACCCGCGATTGTACTACAGACGGGGGTGTGGCCGGCACTCGATATGGAACCGCTAAATCTATTCCCCCGGACACACGGCTTGCGATGAACGCATATTTTTCAAAGCCGCTCTAACGTTGCCGTACCTCAGCGAACTTGCCTCCCGTCAATCCAGTCAGTTGATCCGGCGCCAGTTCAATTTCCAGGCCACGGCGGCCGGCGCTGACAAAAATGGTCGAAAATTGACGGGCGGTCTCGTCGATTATCGTTTTGCAGCATTTTTTTTGTCCAATCGGACTGACGCCGCCCAGCACATAACCGGTGCGCTGCTGCACTTCTTTCCTGTCAGCCATCGTGGCTTTTTTACCACCGGCTGCCCTGGCCGCCAGCTTCATGCTCAGCATGTGAGACACGGGCAAAACTATCACGACCAATTCCCTGGCATCCACAACGACGACAAGAGTCTTGAAGACCCGCTCCGGATTGACTCCCAACTTCTCTGCGGCTTCCAGGCCGTAGGATTCACCTGCCGGATCATGGTCGTATTCATGAATGCGGTATCGGATACCGGCCTTTTCAAGAACTTTTATACCTGGGGTCATGGCCCATGCTTCCTTTTAAGTCAAATAAGCGCAACAGATCATTTATTGTGACTCCCCTCAAGCCAAACAAACCAGCGCCTCAAAAAACAATCAACTTACAAAACCATACAACAAAAAAGGCCCGAGCGCTTGGTTTACAAAACACTACTTATTTCAATAAAGATATCACAAGCTGCATTATCTGCAATTTATTAACTTAATTTTTCACAAAAACAAACCTCCGAACAATAGATCAAAAAATAATCTATGTAGTTTTATCTTACTGTTTTGTATAATTAATTTTGTACATAAAAATATGATACGTAGCTTAAATATACAGTACTTTTTTTAAATAAAAAAAATGTAGACTCCGCTCGGGATATCAAAAGGATCAAATACTCCCATGAATTTTATTATTTATCCTCAAGCCTCGGGACAAAAATACCCGAATAATTAAAAAATACTTATCAGGGATAGAAGTATTCATCAGGAGTTAATTTGAATCATGTCAATTGCCCGTAGTCTTGTTGTAGGCAGTTTTATAACGATAAGTATCGCTCCCGGTCTTGCCTTGAGCAAAAGCCAATCAGGCCTGGTTGAAGTCCTTTATTGGGATGACATTTCAGGAACCAAGGTAAGCGAACTGACGGCACACCCGGATTACCCCCAAAAGCCCCATGAAGTGATTGAGATAACCAGCCTTGACTCACCCCGCAACCGGGGCGATAACTTCGGCGCTTTGGTCAGGGGTTATATCGAACCGCCTCTGGACGGGGATTACCGGTTTCATATCAGCGGAGATGATGAAACCCAATTCTTTTTAAGCTCGACGGAACAGCCGGATAATGGCGAGCTGATCGCAAACGTACCCGGATGGACCAACGTGGGCGAATTTGACAAGTACAGTTCCCAGATCTCCGAGTCAAAAACACTCGAGAACGGTCAGCGGTACTATTTCGAAATCCGCTTCAAGGAAGGGGGCGGCAGTGATCATTTTTCCATAGCCTGGGAAGGTCCCGGCTTTGCCCGAAGCATTGTGCCGTCGAGCGCCCTTTACTCCTGGGCGCCTCCGGAGGACAGCCCGGACATGTCCATTGCCGAAGCCTACCATCTGGGTTATCGAGCAGGCTTCCTTGACGCTGGTGCCGCGAACGCATTCGACCCGTCCTTCCCGATGAAAGATCAGGACGGTGACGGCATTTACGATAACTGGGAACTGGCTCACGGCCTCGACCCGACAGATCCCGCCGACGCCCAAAGCGACCCGGACGGGGATCTTCTTGTCGCCTATGACGAGTTCTTCCTGGGCACCGCAGAGGGCAATCCGGATACTGATGGCGATGGCATTCCCGACGGCGTCGAGGTCAGCAATTCCCTCGACCCACTTGATAGCGCGGATGCCGAAGAGGACATGGACGGCGACGGCTTCACCAATCTGGAAGAATACAACGCCGGTACCGACCTGCAGTCGGCGGACGAAACCCCCGAGGTAACGGACGAGAATCAAGAATACCTCGCGGGCTTTGTAAGCCAGTATTTCCGGGGTGTCAGTTTTGACGAACTGGTCGTGGTCAAAAACGACGCCATGGTCGATTTTGACTGGGGTGACGGTTCACCGTCTGACCTGCCATCGGATGACTTCAGCGCGCGCTGGGCCAGCGAATTTGTCGCGCCCCATGACGAAGGCACGATCGAATACCGCTTTACCACACGCACTGACGATGGGGTTCGGCTCTTCCTGGCGGGTCAGCTTGTCATTGACGTCTGGCAGAATCAGGGCGCCACCAGCTATTCCTATGATGTCGCGCTGGAACCGGGCGAGTCTGTACCCGTGGCGATGGAATATTACGAGAAAGGCGGAAACGCCGTCGCTCAGCTGAGCGTCGTCGACAAAGCCACGGGCACTTCGGTCAATTATGAAAATGTCTTCAGGGTTACTGATCCAAATGGCACGAATTCCACTGATACGGATCAGGATGGCCTGCCGGATACCTGGGAGCTTAACCATGGCACCAATGTCTGGGTCGCCGATGGCGATGATGTTCTGAATTCCAGTGACGTCACTAACCTTGAGGCCTATGAAAGCGGGCTGGATCCCAGAACCCTGGAATCCACTGAGACAGACTCGGATTCATCGACCTCTGACGAAACCGTGTCGGACCCGGACGCAGCGCTGGCAACACTAACCTGGACGGCGCCCTTGACGAGAGAGGATGGCAGTTCCCTGTCACTCAGCGAGATTGACCATTACCTTGTCAATTATGGCCAGGATTCTTCTGAACTGACTCGTCAGGTTCAGATAGCCAGCGATGCAACCAATTACGAGTTTAATGAGCTTGAATCAGGCGACTGGTACTTTTCGATACAGGTTGTTGATCGTGAGGGCCTGGTCAGTGTTCCCTCTGATCAGGCGTCCAAATCCATACTTTGATCAAAATGCCATTGCACCGACTGAAGCTTCATTAATACCTTGTTCCAGGGTTGAGTGCCGGTTTGCCCGGCACCAGCCCCGGCTCTATCACAAGCTTGACGGGACACGCCCCACCCTTACCCTTACCTTCCTTTTCTCATTCGTTTAACGGATATTTCATTCAAACCATAGGCCGCGACCGCTACCGATAAAGGCAAGAGATAAAACACCGCACGGTAGGCTATGAGTGCCGCCAGAAGGCGTGCCGGATCTACTGTGTCAGAGAGTAACGCAAGAAAGACGGCCTCAAGTACGCCCAGAGCGCCCGGCACATGGGTGATAATTCCGGCGATAGCGCTTATCAGGAGAACACCCAGAAGCTCAAAATAGCCTACCTCCGGATACAGGAATACAAAAATAACCGCGCCCATAAAAAGCCAGTGAGCGCTGGATGCTAATATCTGCAAAACGGCAATCTGTATGGAGGGCAAGGTGATAATCTGGCCGCGGATACTCCAGAAGCGCTTGTTTGCGAATAGGCAAAGCCCCCAGTAAACCAGAACAACCGCTATAAGAAGGGCGCCCAACACATTCAGAGCCACCCCACTCTCCGCCCAGCCAAAAGGCACCACGATACTGCCGGTGATAAACGCAATGCCCGCCAGCAGGCCGTAGCCGAGCCAATTCGTAGTCAGGCTCATACCGACGATATGGGCAATATCGCCTTTTTTTATCCCGCGCTGGCTGTACAACTTGTAACGGAAGCCAAGGCTGCCAATCAATGCGCCCAGGTTCAGAGTGAAGGCGCAACAGATAAAAGCAATCATCATGGTTCCAGGGACTGAAATACCGTGTCTTACATAATAACGACCGAAAAGATCGTAGGACGCGTACGCCAGATAGGCGCCAGCGGAAAAAACGCAGCCAAGGAGGATGTGCGGCAGAGAGTATGTCGCAAGCGCTGCTTTTACAGCGCCCCAGTCCGTTCTTTGGGCATGGTCGGTCAACAACCAAACAACCAATGCCAAGAAAATGAAGGTCAACAGGCGCTGGCCCCAAAGTTTCAACTTCCGGGGCGTCGGTTTTTCGGTGGCAAAGGCTTGGTTATTTCCCCGGAATTCAGCCATTCCTGCGTCTGCTATTGGCATCGGGAGTTCCACCGCGGGCTTTCCGTGGCGAGCCCCAGCTTTTTCTTTCACGCCTTGGGACCCAGGCGGTAAATCCCGGCAGGTGACGCAACACATGATAGAGCGCGGAACTCATGAACCACTTGATCAGGGTGCGGTTCTGCAACCAGTACCTGGTGATACCCACAACTTTGCTGTGGTAAATAAGATGTTCAATCCGTTCATTAACCCGGGCGTTAAAAGCCTTGTCCCGCACGAAAACGTTGGCCTCCAGATTAAGAGACAAACTTAGAGGGTCAAGATTGCTTGATCCTATTGTCGCCCAGTCATCGTCAAAAGCCGCGATCTTTGCATGCAATCGCCTGTCCCAATATTCGTAGACTTCGATGTCCGACTCCACCAGAAAGTCATAGAGCGTGCAGGCTGCTCTCTTCGCCAACCGGGAGTCCGGCTTACCCTGGGTCAGCAAACAGACTCTCACGCCCCGACGAGAAGCGCTCCGGAGCGCTTTCAGTATCCGGTAACCGGGAAAAAAATAGCAGTTCGCGATAATGATGCGGCGCTCGGCGGCAGTAATCCTTTCCAGATACTCGTTTTCGATCACACTCCGACACCTGGCGTTATCACGGGTTACAAATTTTATCGCCGCGTCTTGCGGTTGCGCCTGCGGAGAGCTGTCTGGTTTTAAATGAACAAATTCGAGCCGGCCCCCGGCCTGGTCCTGAATCGCTTCTCGGGCAAACCGGTGAATCTCGCTGACGATGGGTCCTTTCAGCTCTGCGGCATAATCCTGTTTGCACTCCCCGCCAAAGGTGGAGAGATGGTTGGATTCAAGATTAATACCACCAATAAAAGCGGTCTGCCCGTCCGCCACCAGGATTTTGCGATGCAGGCGCTTGAAAATATTGGCCCTTACGCGCAGCCATTTTGGCTGTGGGTGGTAAACAAAAAAATGGATCCCCGCCGCTTCCATTTCATCGATAAATGCCTGCGGGAGAAAGTGCGAACCGTAACCATCCACCAGAACAGAAATCCACACACCCCGACCAGCCGCATCGATCAGTCTTCGCTGAATCCTTTTACCAACCGCGTCATCGCGAAGCATGAAAGTTTCAATCAGCAGCTCCTGATGCGCGGCATTGATGACCGCAGTCATTCGCCGAAAAAACTCATCGCCGTTTTCCAGCAAAGAGATCGCGTTCCCTCGCACCCAGCCGCCGGTCACAAAACAATTTCCGCAGCCAGAGGAGCATGATCCGACAGGCGGGACCAGGGCCTGTTTGGCAGCTTGACCGGATGGTGCTCACGAACGCCCCGAACGTAGATCCGATCAAGGCGGAGCATCGGGAAACGGGCAGGAAACGTTTTCGGGGGACCTCCGTATTTGGCTTCAAATACATCGGTCAAACCACAGTCTTTCATTACTTTGTGGGCCTTTCCGCGCCAGTCGTTAAAATCGCCTGCAACCACCACCGGCTCAGCGTCTGGCACCGCCTTCACCTGCTCACAAAGCCAGGCCAGCTGGCGCTGCCGGTGATTTTCCAGCAACCCCAAATGCACACAAAAAGCATGCAATGTCTTGTGCGTGCCATCCGGTCTCCTGATTCGACAGTAAAGCAAACCACGGCTTTCGGCCTTTGTAATGGATACGTCAATGTTTCGAGAGCTGCTGATGGGAAACTGGGACATCAAAGCGTTGCCATGATGCCCTTTTGGATAAACCGCATTCTTGCCATAGGCATGATGAGGCCAGATCGAGTCAGCCAGAAATTCGTAATGAGAGGACTCGGGCCAGGTCTCCCGATGGCGGGATGCCAGCATTTCATGGGCACCCAACACCTCCTGCATGAACACGATATCCGCCGACACCGCGCGCACGGCGTCCCGCAGCTCCGGCAGCAGGAATTTCCAGTTGAAATGGCTGAACCCTTTGTGGGTGTTGAGGGTCAATATCCTTAAGGCCAAATGCCCTCCGGTTTCGAGCGACGTAAACTGAACAGACTCTAGCCTCAGACCTTGGTCTCAATGGCCGATTTTCAAGCCATGAACCCTCAGTGGTTTCAAGTCCCTGACCGAAGGCCAGCAAATGACTTCACGGTTACTCGGGACCCGGCAGGTCCTCAGGCGGAAAACAGTGTTCCGGTTTGAATCAAGGAAACGTGTAAAAAGGCAGGTTCGGCTGTTTTTTGTAGAAGGTAAAAGTCTGGATTATCAGGATGCGTTTATGATCAGATTAAGAGAGGAGGTGAGGCACCTTCTTTCTCTTACTCGGATACTGTCCAACAAGGAGCGGACCATGAGACTTGTCATTCAGGCTTTTTTTCTTTCCCTTATCTTTCTTGTCGGCCTCGCAGGTTGCAACACGATGGAAGGCGCCGGTGAGGACATCGAAGCGGGCGGCGAAGCCATCGAGGAAGAGGCGGAAGATTAAGCCGCCGAACCTGAAACCTATGGCCCCGGCAAACACCAGACCAGGGCCATAGGCTCCCTCTACAACCTGCCAAAGCTCAACGGCTCCCTCCGGATAAAACGATGGCCGGCCGGCAGTAGCAACGCGCTGGTCTCTCAGGGAGCATCTGAGAACGCCGCCACACTTTGAGACCTGATGCGCCGGCAGCTCCCGTTTAACCAGCCGATCGCCCCAGTACGGTGCCGGGACACTGTGGATAGGTCCTGTAATCGGCTCTTTGTCAATGCCTACCCCCCCGGTGCAAAATAACGGCTGGTGAAAGTGAAGCTGTCATCTAGCCCGACAGTGCTTCGCGCCGAACTCCCATCGGCAATCAGGCAATAAAGCCGGCTCTTCGGATTACCGGACTTTTGCGCTGTATAACCATAAGCTACTCCATTAGAAAAATTGTTAATCCAAAAACGGATAACAATTCATAACACAGTCCTCATCGGCATTCAGGCAGACTCAATTTTTTAATCGCTCGGCAATTTCTTTTCCTGAATGAACATCCGTGTGTTTTCACCAAAACCAAGACTAAAATACTGTTTAGCCGCAACAAGGATCCCGAATGAATCTTGCAGGCATTATCAGCAATCTGGCCATTCGTACCAAACTGGCCGGCGGGTTCATTGTTCTCCTGGTGCTGACCGTTGTCGTGGGCATCGTTGCCAAGCAGTCGCTTGACGGCTATGGTCAGCGCTCCGAGATCGTGGCTATGCTGGGCCAGGTGAATACCGGCCTGACCGAGGCCAGGCTGGATGAAAAAGATTTCCTCCTGACCGGAGATAACGCTCGCGTTCTGGCATCACAGGAAAAGGGCGACCAGGTTCTCGCGGTCACCGGGGAGCTCCAGTCACTTCTCGAGGTGGACGCGGACATTGAGTCTTTAAACGGCATTCAGACCGGAGTGCAGCAGTACCAGTCACTGCTGGGCAAAGTCGAGACAAACATCGGCAAGCGCGAACAACGCCTTGATGAACTCGAAGTCAGAGCCCGGATATTCGGCTCTGCTCTTAACGCCCACAACTCCCTGTTCTTTGCCACCGCTACTTTTGAGGACATGCGCCGTTCCGAGCGCAGCTTTCTGCTGGAACAGGACTCGGAAAGTGTCGAGGAGTTTCGCGCTGATGCCAACCGCGTGAGCGGCCCCATTGACTCTTCCACGGTCGATACCGAGACCAAAAACGACATTAACACGGCGTTGACGGCCTATGTGGCAATGTTTGAGGAGGTCGTGGCCCTGACCCGCTCAGGCAATGAACTTTCAGAATCCATGGTGGCGACCGCGCGGCAGATAACAGACGCTGCCGACGGCTTGGAGGAGTTACAGGTTCAGAAAATGACCGGTGACAGCCGGCAGGCGGGCATTTTCATATTCAGCGCAACGGGTGGCGCTGTGCTACTCGGCATTGTACTGGCCTATTTTATTACCCGTTCCATAACCACGCCGATAAATCAGGCGGTGGAGGTGGCTTCCCAAGTGGCCTCAGGCAACCTTTCGGTGACCATCGACAGCAACCGAACGGACGAAATGGGCCGGCTGATGGCGGCACTGGCAACCATGGTGACTGGCTTGCGGGATCTGGTTCGGGGAATTGAGACCGGCGCCACCAATATCGCCTGCTCCGCGCAAGAGCTGTCCAACGTGACCGACAAGGCCAGCATTGGTATTAACCAGCAAAAGCAGGAAACCGATCAAGTGGCCACGGCCATGAACGAAATGACGGCAACCGTCGCGGACATCGCCCGCAATGCCGAACAGGCGTTCGGCGTTGCCCTGAATGCCGCAGAGCAGGCCAAAGAGGGCGACCAGGCCGTCAAACATACCCTTGCGCAAATCAGCGATCTTTCGCGGGAAGTCGGCGACACCATGGGAAAAATCCGGGAACTCCAGGCTGAAACCGGCAACATTGGCACCGTGCTGGATGTCATCAAATCCGTCGCCGAGCAAACCAACCTTCTGGCTTTGAACGCAGCCATCGAAGCCGCCCGGGCGGGAGAACAGGGTCGCGGCTTTGCGGTAGTCGCCGATGAAGTACGGTCGCTGGCCCAGCGAACCCAAACCTCGACACAGGAGATTGAAAGCCTGGTGACGAATTTACAAAACAGTGCTGGCACCTCCGTTGCTGCGATGGAGTCCAGCGTGTCACTGGCTTCAAGCACAGTGGAACGCGCCACAGCAACCGGCACTGTCATAGCGAGCATTGCCCAGGGCGTGGACGAGATCACCCAGTACAACAGCCAGATTGCCACCGCCTCTGAACAGCAGACCTCGGTGGCTGAAGAAATCAGCAACAGCATCACCAGCATCCGGGATGTCACCGATCAATCCGCAGCCTCATCCAACCAGACCGCAACGTCCAGCGCGGAACTCGCAAAACTGGGCAGCGACCTGCGGACCCTGGTTTCGAGGTTCAGGCTTTAGGGCTCCGACTTAACTCTACGAATTCGCCGGTGGTTTTTACTTACCAACAAAAAGGTATGCAAACCCGGCGGGTTGAGGTAAAGTGCTCGTGTTGAAAAGATCTGGCAAAGAAATTCAGAAAAAGACGTTCCCCGGTTTTTACTGGTAGTGCACGATCCTGTTTTTGATTCTTCATGTTTTTTTCGCACTTGCTGACCAACCATCACCCGGATGGGATGGCGGCACATCAAATGATTAATTTCAGGAAATTGTTATATGTCTACTACTACCGGTACTGTTAAGTTCTTCAACGAAGCAAAAGGCT
>JAGXLV010000010.1 GCA_018334495.1 Oleiphilaceae bacterium | reverse complement strand
GCTGCATGTGCTGCGTTTCCGGCCTGCCCATGCAGATCGGCCTCAACAGCCTGATCCGTTTTTCCCGCCCGGACCGGCTGTTTATCGAGCCGACCGGTCTGGGCCACCCGGCTCAGGTGATCGAGACACTGACCGGCGAGTTTTACCGGGACGTGCTGAGCCTGTCGGCCTCGGTCTGCCTGGTGGACCCCCGGCGCCTGGAAGACCAGCGGGTTCTGGCCAGCCGCCAGTTCCACGACCAGGTGGCGGTGGCCGATGTGCTGGTCGCCAGCAAGGCGGACCTGTGTACGCCGGCTCAGTTGGCGCATTTCGATACCTGGGCCGGCCAGTGGCAGCCACCAAAGCAGCGCATCGGTCACATCAGCCAAGGCCAGCTTCCCATGGCCTGGCTGGCCGGTGATTTCGAAGGCCGCAGCTCGCACTTCCCGGACAGCCATCACCATCGCCACAGCGAAAGCCTGCCGGAGAAGCCCTCCCTGGCGGACCAGCCCTGGCAGTATTACTTCAACGAGGGCGACGGTTTTACCAGCATAGGCTGGCGGGTGCAGCCGGACATGCGATTTGATCCGCTGGCACTGCAAAGCCTGGCCAGCGATGCCGGATTTGAGCGTTTCAAGGGCGTGGTGCACACCACCCGGGGGTGGTGGATGCTCAATGGGGTGGACGGCGCAGTGACCCTCCTGGAGGCGGAACCGGCCGAGGAATCCCGGCTTGAGATCATCAGCCGGAAGCTGGAACCCACCGAACTTGACCAGAAACTCCGCGCCGCCCTTGCAACCTGAAGGAGACCCTGAATCCGTGGCCAGGCAAGACATCAAAAGCCCCTGCAATTCCGTGTGCAAACCCGATGGCGAGGTTTGCAAAAGCTGCGGACGCACCCGAACGGAAATCAAGGCCTGAATTAGCCCCTCAACTCTCACATTGATTCAGGCTGGCAATCATGGCGTTCAACAGCTTGGGGTAATGGTCCTTGCCGACGTCAATATCGGCGCCGTGGGGGTCCATCACGCCAATGGTGTTTACCGGGGTATTCCGAAACACGGTTCTGACCATGCTGGGGTTGTACTGCGGCTCGGTGAACACACAGGTCACGCCCAGGGCCGCCACCGTTTCATGGATTTCCTCAATGCGCGCCGGGCTGGGGTCAGAAGCGTCACCCACGGCAATGGCGCCGGACGCCAGCAAACCGAACCGGCGCTCGAAATACTGATAGGCATCGTGAAATACGATGAACCTGATGCCCTCCAGGCTTTGCGCCTGCTGCTGGATGGAGGCGATCAGCTCGTCCAGTGCCACAATCGCCGCCTCGGCATTGCGCTGATAGATATGGGCATTGGCCGCATCCTGCCCGGACAGCACTGTGGCGATCATTTTCACCCAGACTTTGGCGTTGACCGGATCAAGCCAGGCGTGGGGGTCGCGATCATCATGATGCTCTTCGGCCTGAGGCCCGTCATGATGATCGTGGGACTCGAACGTTGCACCCTCCCGGTAGTCATAAAGGGCCGTGCCTTCCACCGCCAACATTTTCACCTGGGTGGCGGAGCCGGCCAGATTCGCGAGGGAATGTTCCAACCAGGGCGTAATGCCCTCGCTCATCCAGAACACCACCTCGGCGCGGGACAGAGCCTCGGCTTCGGAGGGCCTTAACGAATAGGTGTGGGGCGACGCCTGGGGCCGGATCAGAAGGTCCGGGCTGCCAACGCCGGCCATCACTTGGGCCACGAGTGAGTGAACAGGGGCGATATCCACCGCCACTCGGGGCGGGCTGTCGGCGGCCGCGACCGGAATGACCAGGCTGACCGCCGAGCCCAGAAGGAATTGTCGAAACATCGATATCTCCCGATAGTTATGACGTTGAAAGACGTTTGCCCACGCTGTCTTGGCAACCCGGGATGACAAACAAGAGTGTTATGTTATAACATAACTTTCATAAAAAACCCTAACCTCCACTTCCGGAGCCGACCCAGAGAAACGTCCAATGCTGGTAAGCACCCATGAACTGTCTGTCCGCCTGGGCAAACGACTGATTCTCGAAAACATCAATCTGCGCGTGCAACGGGGCGAGATCGTGACCGTTATCGGCCCCAACGGTTCGGGCAAGTCGACGCTGCTGAGAGCCTTGATCGGCGCCGTGGCGCCCTGCTCAGGCCGAGTAGTCAAGGCACCAGGGCTGACCATCGGCTATGTCCCGCAACGACTGCACATCGATGAAACACTGCCCATGACGGTACGGCGCTTCATGAGCCTGCCGAAACCGCCGGCGCCTTCGGAGCTTGACGCCGCCATGGCCCAGGCCGGCGTGTCTGGGCTGGAGCAGCAGCAGGTAATGTCCCTGTCCGGGGGCCAGTTTCAGCGGGTGCTGCTGGCCCGGGCGCTGCTGGAAAAGCCCGACCTGCTGCTGCTGGACGAAGCCACCCAGGGACTGGACCATCGCGGCTCGGCGGGGTTTTACCGGCAGATCGACTCGGTCCGCCAGGCACTGGGCTGCGCCGTGATCATGGTCAGTCATGAACTCCATGTGGTGATGCGCCGGACCGACCGGGTGATCTGCATCAACGGCCACATCTGCTGTGAGGGCGAGCCGGAAGCGGTCAGCGCCTCGCCGGAATACCAGTCGCTGTTTGGTCTGGACGACGACGAGGCTATGGCGGTTTACCGGCATCGGAACCATCACCAGCACAGTCATACCGAAGGGGCGCTATGATGTTGGATGATTTCATGTTCCGAGCCGCCCTGGCCGGTCTCGGCGTGGCTCTGGCGGCCGCGCCTCTGGGCTGCTTCATCGTCTGGCGCCGCATGGCCTATTTTGGCGACGCCACCGCCCATGCCGCGGTGCTGGGAGTGGCCCTGTCACTGACCCTGTCCACGCCCATTTTCGCCGGCGTTCTGGTGGTGTCACTGTTGATGGCTATTATAGTGTCGACCTTGAGCGGCCGGGGCTACGCCATGGACACCCTGCTCGGGGTGATGGCGCATTCGGCGCTGGCGGTGGGGCTGGTTGCGGTGTCTTTTCTGTCCGGCGTGCGCATCGATCTGATGGCCTACCTGTTCGGGGATATCCTGGCGGTGGGCAAAACCGACCTGATCGTGATCTGGGGCGGTGCCGCGCTGGTTCTGGCGCTGGTGGGCTGGCGCTGGTCGGCGTTATTGCTGGCCACCCTCAATCCGGACCTGGCCCACGCCAGCGGGGTTTCCCCCAAACGTGAACAACTGATCCTGACGGTTGCACTGGCCATTGTGGTGGCGGTGGCCATCAAGGTGGTGGGCGTTCTGCTGATCGCCGCCATGCTGATCATTCCCGCGGCCACGGCGCGGCCCTTCAGCAAGACCCCGGAATCCATGGCTTTCATGGCCGCGATCATCGGCTGCAGCGCCAGCGTGATCGGGCTCAAGACTTCCTACGCGCTGGACTCCCCCACCGGGCCCACGATTGTCTGTGTGGTGGCGCTGATGTTTATCGCTTCCAGCATCCTGTGGAAAGTGTCCCGGAGCTTTGGCGGCGGGGAACCGGCCGGGCCGGCGTCGTAATAGCAACGAATCCTTTTCTTAACTTATGTTATGTTATAACATAATTAAATATTTCATCACCCATGGTTCAAAAGGTTAACAACAATGGTTTTGAGTAAATACCGGCTCAGCGCCCTCGCGCTTGCCATCGCCCCTCTGGTCTCGGTGCAAGCCAACGAATTCAACCCGGATATCAGCGTGGTGCTGGACGGCTTCTACAAAGGCAACAATACCGCCCTGTCCGAGCGTGAAGAGGGCTTTGGCCTGGGCCATACCGAGTTGTCGTTGTCGGCGCCGGTGGACGATCTTTTTGAGGCACGGCTGACCGCCGTTCTGGAAGAGCACGAAGGTGAAACCGAGCTGGAGCTGGAAGAAGCCTTCCTGCAGACCACCAGCATGCCCCTCAATCTTGGTGTTCGCGGCGGCCGATTCCTGTCCCAGATTGGGTATCTGAACAGCCGCCACCTGCACGAAGACGACTTCGTCGAGCGTCCCGCGGCCTACCGTGCCCTGCTGGGCATCCATTACTTCGATACCGGCCTGCGTCTCAACGCCTTGCTGCCCGTGCCGTTTTTCTGGCAGATCGGTGCCGAGGCCTTTGATGGCGGCAATTTCTCCGAGGGTGAAGAGGATATTGGCGTCTATACCCTGAACACCAGAATCGGTGGCGATATCAGCGCCGCGCAGAGCTGGCAGGCCGGTTTGTCCTACCTGAAAAACCGCCAGCTTCATGCCGATGAGGAGCATGAAGAAGAGGGCGAACACGAGGACGAGCATGGTCACGATGAAGACCACGGCCACGGCCCCGAGTTCACCGGGGAGAACCTCTACATCGCCGATCTGGTCTGGAAATGGTCGCCCCGGGGTAATGCCCGCGATCAGCAGGTGGTTCTGAGCGCCGAGTACCTGTTCGCGGACGACATCAACGAATTCGCCGGCTCGGGCGACAACCACGAGGGCTGGTATGCGTCGGCGGTGTATCAGTTCGCGCCCCAGTGGTCAGCCGGTGTGCGCTATGGCGAGATTGACGTCAGCGAGCCCCACGAAGACCATTTCGACAAGCGCTCGTTGCAAGAGACGGATGTAATGCTGGCCTGGTCCCACTCACACTTTTCCACCCTGCGCCTGCAATATACTCACCAGGACGGCAACGGCTTTGATGCGGCCGACAACACGGTGATGCTGCAGTATCTGATGACCTTCGGCGCTCATGGTTCCCATGCTTACTAAACGCCTGATTCTCATTTTACTGCTGGGGCTGGCGTCCATGCCGGCCCGGGCTTCCCTGCAGGTGTTCGCCTGCGAGCCGGAATGGGCCGATCTGGTCAAGACCCTGGTTCCGGACGCCCGGATCAAAGTCGCCACGACTGCCTGGCAGGACCCTCATTACATTGAAGCCAGGCCCAGTCTGATTGCCGCCATGAGCCGGGCCGATTTGGCCGTGTGCACTGGCGCATCGCTGGAAGCCGGCTGGTTGCCGGCATTGATCAATAAGGCCTCAAATCAGCGCATTCGCGAGGGCAAACCGGGTCTGTTCTTCGCCGCCGAACAGGTACCCCTGTATCAGCCTCATGATCACGTGGATCGCAGCATGGGCGACGTGCATTCAGAGGGCGACCCGCACATCCACCTGGACCCGGAGCGAGTGCCTCTGGTCATGGAAGCCCTGGCCGACCGCCTGAGCCAGATAGCGCCGGAACTGGAAAATGACCTGCGTCGCCGGCACCTGCAGTGGCGGGTGCAGTGGAACCTGCAAAAAGCGCGCTGGCAGAAAGCCGCCGAAGAACTGCAGGGCACCGGCCTGGTAGTCCAGCACGCCGATTTCGGTTATCTGCTGCGCTGGCTGGGCGTCGATGCTGTCCTGGACCTGGAACCCAAACCGGGCCTGCCGCCCAGCGCGTCCCATCTGAGCAAATTGCTGGCGGAGCCGGAACTGGAAAAAGCCTCGGCCATCATGATCGCGCTCTATCAGGATGACCGGCCGGCAACCTGGCTGTCCGAACGTACCAACCTGCCCGTGTTGACCTTACCGGGCACGGTGACGGACGAACACCAAACCCTGTCCGAGGTGATTTCCCACCTGGTGGCCCGCTTGGTGGCGCAGAATAAAACGGCTGACCACAATGGCTGACTGGCTGTGGTTGTCAGCACCGGTCGCCGCCAGCCTGTTGATGGCGATTGCACTGGTGCCTCTGGGGCAACGGGTTCTGGCCCGGGGTGTGGTGTTTGCCGATCTGGCCATTGCTCAATGGGCTGCGTTGGGCTCCCTGGCGGCGGGCCGGCTTTTTCCGCCGCTGGATTTCATGGGTGTGCCCGTCAGCAGCCTGGCCTCTGCCCTGCTCGCAGTGGCACTGGTGCATCTGATTTTACGATGGGTCGCGGATTACCGGGAAGCGATGATCGGAACCCTTTATGTGCTCGGCGCCAGCCTCGCCACTCTGGTGATCAGTGACGATCCTCACGGTGCCCAGCAGCTGGCCCAGACCCTGAATGGAGATCTGCTCTGGGTGACCCCCGCAGCGCTTATCCCACTCGGAGTCATGGCGGCTCTGGTCATTGGCTGGCAGCTCGCCCTGCCGGAGCGCCTTCGGGCAGTGCTGTTTCTGCCATTGTTCGCGCTGGCGGTAACGATCACTGTCAATCAGGCCGGTATCTACGTTGTGTTCGCCAGCCTGATAGCCGCTCCGCTGGCGTTATGCCGTATGCGACGCTACTCAGTCTGGTGGGCGGTGGCCGTCTGCTTTATCGGTCATGCTCTGGGGCTCACGCTGTCTGCGAGCTTTGATCTGCCCGCCGGCGCCACGATAGTGACGGCCACTATTGGGTGCAGCGGTGCCGCCCTCATGCTCTTACGACGCCGGCACCATGGTTCATCCTTCTTGGCAACGCCGTCGCCGGCGCATAGCCAGAACAAGCGGTCATGAACGTGCCTTGATCAGTCGACAACCAAAGTCGTTCTGTCGATACCGGTATTGCCATTGTGCGGATCATAGGCATGCACAGTGATGTCGTAAATACCGGCGCCGTCAATGGGCACCTCGCCACTGAAACGGCTGCTCGTGCCGGCGTAAGACATTGACTCTTCGCCTATTACTTCGCCGTTTCTCATGATGGTCATGGCCACCTCGTACTGATTGGCATCCCAGAGACCATCCGGGGTAATCGGGCAACCACACATCATCATGACATTGGCACTGACCGTCACACTGTCCACCTCAGTTGCGGCCATCTTCTGCGCCGCCGCAGGTTCGAGCACATCGACCACGAAGCCCGGCAGTTCGATAATCCAACCATCCCCAACCGATAAATGCCCTCCCGGGATGACCCACTGTGTCGCGCTGGCCATCTGGGCGGCTTGCTGCTGCGCAAGAGGACCATAAATTTCCGCCTCAATCAGATGGGGCCGATCGAGATCCAGTGTCGTTGTGAACCCTGCCGCCGAATCATCCACCATGGACGCACGTCGACCTTTATCCGTGTGCATGATTTTATCTGTGTCACCGGTACCGCCCGTCGTTAGGCCGTTTGCCAGGATTTTCCCGGTTTCCGCATCCCGCAAAACAACCCGGGCGCCACCCATGCTCGTGCCTACGAATTTGGCATCCTTGCTCATCACGCGAACTGTGATTTCAGTATCCTCGGCACTGGCGGGCCCTGCTGACACGGCGCAGGCCAAGCCAACGGTTAAAGCTATCGCTTTTAATTGCATCTCATCCTCCTGATAAGCTGTTTCCTTGGATATTCTCTTCGATTCTAACCTTACAACAAATTACTTACCTGGCCGGTTTTCTGTCAAGCAAAATAGGTCGCAATTTCTGGTATTCCCTCACAGCAAGGTTCGGTGACAACGCCGATACTTTTAACGGGACAGCGTGCCTTGACCATCAAACTCAACGTTGGTGCCGCCGGACGTAATAGCTCGGCCGATTGTCCTGCGGCCAGGCTGCCCAGGAAATATTACGTCCCGGCCATGCGAGCATGGTGAAAGGCCAGACCTGAGTCACCCAGTCAACCACCTCAGCTTCCATGGCGCGACTCGGCTCAGTTGCCAAATCGCTGCGGGTCCAGAGATAAGCTTCGGCATCGTGCTCGGCACTGAGGCTGGGATAAAGATAGAGGCAACCAAGACAGCTCATGCAGCCAGTACCCATCAGGTGGTAGGCGAAAGATCGCTGCAGCCGGAATTCCCGGGCATGCCAGGCAAGGTCCGAGCGGTTATCCGCCAGGGTCAGATCCGCAGGCGGCCAAGGATCACCGGGCCCAAAAAAGCCCCGGAGCGCCAATCGGCTGACTTGAACAGCCTCGTAATCCACCGACGCCCAGTCCGGGTCGGCGGGGATGAGAAGCACATGCCGGCCTTGCCACCGCCGAGGAACAGTGAAGCCGCTGTCAGTAATCAGGGTCGCCAGGGTGTCGGACATCGCACGATTGTTCATAATCTACCCTCCTTAATCATTTCAACAAGTCGATTCAACGCGCCATGAGGCGCTGATCATCCGCCAAATCGGGACACTAGGGGCTTGAGAATTCCGGGCTGTCCAATAAGGTCCTGCAGGCTTCCAGAATCACCGCCATATCCGCCGGATGGCGTCCCGGCGCGCCGGCGCAGTGGCCCCAGTCGGAAACCAGTGGCTGGCAACGGGCATTGGCCATGCACTGCGCTTCCCAGGCCGCATCCTCGGCGGTGAAATACAGGTCCGTACTGCCGGGCATGATGAGGGTGGGTGGCGTGATGGCGCCCAGAGCCGACTTAAAATCCCCCTGCCAGACCGGGTTGTTGCTGATGTCGCCCTGCTGCCAGGTATCCAGCAGCGCCAGCAGGTCGTTGGCGTCCTGGGCCAGATGATCCGCCTCCCAATACTGAAGAAGCGCCTCGATCGTCTCAAAGCCCAGCTCCCGATAGAGCTGCCGCCGGAAAAAGGCCTGGCTGAACGCCCAACCCGCATAGACCCGGCCAAAGGCTTTCAGGCCGGCAGCCGGTTTTTGCGTGTAGAAGCCCTTCTGCCAGGTCGGATCAGCAGTCAGCGCAGCTTTCACCCCTTCCAGGAACACGTGATTGTGGGGCCAGCATCGGGCGGTGGCGCAAATGCTCAGGATTCGCCCGACCCTGTCCGGATACAGGCAACCCCATTGCAGTGCCTGCATGCCGCCCATGGACCAGCCCATCACCAGCGCCGGCCTGGCGTCCTGAAACCGCGCCTCCAGCAGGCGTTTCTGCGCCTGCACATTGTCGTAAAGGCTGATTCGGGGAAAATGCCCGCCCCTCTGCTCCGGGTGGGCGTTGCTGGGCGAACTGGAGCGGCCGTTCCCCAAAAGGTTGGGAATCACCAGGCAATAGCGCTCCGGATCCAGGGGGCTGTCCGCACCAATAAGGGGCAGCATGCCCTCATCCGAGCCACCGTAATAGGTCGGCAGCAGGATCAGATTATCACCGGCGGCATTGAGCTGGCCGACCTGGGTATAGCTTAGCTGGCCGTCACGGAGCGTTTCACCGCTTTGCAGGCGCCTGTCTCCGAGCGGATAAACACTGTTAACTGTTTGGAAATCCTGCATCTTTTTTCACTCTCCTGCTCACTTTTAACGGGCCGGCGTAATGTTCTAGTTCTCTCCAGCACGGCATTGCCGTCCTTATACATGCATGCTGGCATGTATGTTGTATGGAAGAATCATACCATTACGCCCATGGGGCCCGACAAACGACGGAGTACCACAATGACATCACAACCAGCCACTGAAACGCTGAAAAAAAACCTGATGACCCAAGGGGTCAAGTATGCCCTCTCCGGTTACGTGGATATCCATGGCATCATCAAGGGCAAATTCGTGCCACTGGCTCACCTTGACCGCATGATGGAAGGCTCCGAGCTGTTTACCGGGGCCGCTCTCGATGGTGTGCCCCAGGACATCAGTGACAACGAAGTGGCCGCCATGCCGGACCCGGCCACCATGACCGTCTGCCCCTGGAATCGCCAACTGGCCTGGTTCGCCAGCGACCTTTACCTTGACGGCGCGCCATTCGAAGCCTGCTCACGCAATATTCTCAAACGCCAGACGGCCGCGGCGGCAGCCATGGGCTTTACCTTCAATCTGGGCATAGAGACCGAATTTTTCCTCTTCCGGGATACCCCTGACGGCGGTTTTGAACCGGTCAGTTCACGGGATACCCTCGCCAAGCCCTGCTACGATCCCCGCACCATGATGGACAATCTGGAGATCGTGGACGAGCTGGTCAACGCGATGAACGACAGCGGCTGGGACGTCTACTCCTTTGACCATGAAGACGCCAACGGCCAGTTCGAAACCGACTTTACCTACACGGATGCCTTGGGCATGGCCGACCGCCTCTGCTTCTTTCGCCTGATGGCCAATGAAATTGCCCGCAAACACGGCGCCTTTGCCAGTTTCATGCCCAAGCCCACCTCGACCCGGACCGGCAGCGGTGCCCACTACAACATGTCTCTGGCGGATCGTGAAAGCGGCCGCAACCTGTTCGATGTGATCAACGGCAAGGACCCTCACGCCTGCGGCGTCACCGAACTGGCCTATCAGTTTATTGCCGGTGTCATGAAACACGCCGGGGCTATCAGTGCGGTCATCGCCCCCACTGTGAACAGCTACAAGCGGCTGGTCCGCAAAGGCAGCATGTCCGGCTCGACCTGGGCCCCGGTGTTTGTCTGCTACGGCAACAACAACCGCACCAACATGCTGCGCATTCCTTCACAGGGCGGGCGGGTGGAGTGCCGCGCCGCCGACATCGCCTGTAATCCCTATCTGGGTTCAGCCATGATCCTGGCCGCCGGCCTTGAAGGCATCCGCGACAAGCTCGATCCGGGCCAGCCACACCGGGAGAACATGTACAACTACAGCGATAAGCAGGTTGCGGAGATGGGCATTGAAATGCTGCCCCAGACCCTGGGCGAAGCTGTCGATGCCTTCGAAGCCGACCCACTGTCCCGTCAGGTTTTCGGCGATGCCATGTTCGAGAGTTTTGTCGCCTTCAAGCGTGAGGAATGGACCAGCTACCACAACCATGTATCGGAGTGGGAAGTCGCCCGCTACCTGAAATTCTTTTGATGTTTGGCCCTGAGGCAAGCCAGGCAACCCTGGCCCAGCCCTTGCCTAAACAAATACCAGTGCCTGATCTCCGCGAGCAGGAGAAGGCGGACTCAGGTTTTCCCAAGCAGGAGTTGTTCAATGAAAACGCTACAAACGTTTAAACATCACAGTAAGCGCCTTATCAAGAATATGACCATTGCCCTGGCAGCCAGTGCTCTCCTGGCCCCGGTTGTCGCCGCGGAGGAGCGCGACAGCTTCAGTATCGCCTGGAGCATCTACGCCGGCTGGATGCCCTGGGACTACATCGAGGACTCCGGCCTGATCGACAAATGGGCGGACAAATACGACATCGAGATCGAGATCGTCCAGATCAACGACTATATCGAATCCATCAACCAATACACATCCGGGCGTTTCGATGGGGTCGTGGCCACCAGCATGGACGCCCTGTCGATTCCCTCCGCCGGCGGCGTGGACACCACGGCACTGATCGTGGGCGATTACTCCAACGGCAATGACGGCCTGGTCATGAAAGGTGGTTCAGACCTGCGGGATCTGGAAGGCCAGAGCGTCAACCTGGTGGAGTTGTCCGTATCTCATTACATACTGGCCCGTGCGCTGGAATCCGTGGGCCTGGAAGAGCGTGATGTGGAGGTCATCAACACCGGCGATGCCGACATCGTCTCCGCCTTCAGCACCGAGACGGTACGCAACGCCGTCACCTGGAACCCGCAACTCAACACCATTGCCAGCATGCCCGACGCACACAGAGCTTACGACTCGGCCATGGTGCCCGGCCACATTAAAGACCTGACCATCGTCAATACCGAGACCCTCAAGGCTAACCCCGCCCTGGGCAAGGCCCTGACCGGCGCCTGGTTTGAGTTGATGGCAGTGATGGGCACGGACACCGAGGAAGGCCGCAAGATCCGTGCGTTTCTCGGCAAATCGGCGGGCACCGACCGTGAGGGTTATGAGGCCCAGCTGGCCGGTATGAAGATGTTCTGGCAGGCCGAGGATGCCGTGGCGTTCATTGCCAGTGACACGGCCTATGAGGCCATGGACAGCGTACGGGAGTTTTCCTGGGAGAAAGGCCTGCTGGGTCAAAACGCAGCCTCGGCCGATTTTATCGGTATTGCGTTTCCGGATGGAAAAATGCTGGGCGATGGCGGTAACATCAAGCTTCGCTTCGATACCACCTACATGCAGATGGCAGCGGACGGCAAACTCTAACGGTTGACCCGGTCAGTCACAGGGTCGTCCTGGCCCTGTGACCGATACTTAAACGGACCTTTCATGCGCCGCACCAAAGAAGAAGCCGAGCAAACCCGCCTCCACATTATTAAAGCCGCCCTCACCCTGTTCAGCCGTGACGGCTACTCCCACACCACCTTGGCCATGATCGCCAAAGAAGCCGGTTACAGCCGGGGACCCATCTACTGGCATTTCCGCAACAAGGACCATCTTTACCAGGCGGTACTGGCCTATTCCCAAAGCCCCCTGGAGAACCTGGTCATCAACGCGTCAGCGGAAACCGACAATCCGTTGAAAACCATAGAGACCTTCGCCTGTGACTGGCTGGACCTGCTGGTCAACGACGCCTGGTTCCGTCAGTCCTTTGAAATACTGCTTAACAAAACCGAACTGACCAGCGAGATGGCGGATACGCTCAAGCGGGAGCGTGAACTGACCCGTCGAATCATCGATACCCTGACCCACCTGATTCAGGCCGCCCAGGCACAGGCGCTGATACCCTCGGCGCAGGCCCCGGGCCAACTTGCCCTGGTGACCTACACCTATCTCATGGGTATTACCCAGAGCTGGCTGTTCGCGCCGCGCCTGTTCAGTCTGAAAAAAGAACGGGGGTTTTTCGTGGCACGATTGCGAGGACTGCTTGAACAGGCTTGAAGACGAACGCAAAGGGCTGAGAACATCTTTTGCAGTACTGAATGAACCCAAAGAACTCGATCAGGCGGCGTTTCTACGCCCCTCTTCACTCATCAGGCGCCGGATGTGAATATCCAGCTTGCGGTAATGCTCTGACTGCAGAAAGGTTTCCCGACTGCTGTCAGGCAACGCCTTCTTGAAATCCGTGGCGATGGTTTCGCGCAGCCGTCCGGGATGTTTGGAGAGAAAAAACACAACGTCGCCCAGATAAAGCGCTTCTTCAATGTCGTGAGACACCAGTAAAACGGTATTGCGCTCCTTGCGCACGATACCCAGAAGCAGATCCTGCATCTGCCAACGGGTCTCGGGGTCCAGTGCACCGAAGGGCTCGTCCATGAGAAATAACTCGGGAAAGTTGGCCAGGGTTCGTGCAATGGCAACCCGCTGGCGCATGCCGCCTGACAGTTCGTGAGGGTAGGCGTCGGCGAATTTCTCCAGACCCACGGCCTGGAGAAAATGGTCAACAGCGCCTTCCTTGAGCATGTTCAAATCGTGGTTGATTTTAAGACCATAGGCGACGTTGTCTCGAACGGACAACCAGGGGAAGGACGTATAATCCTGGAAAACCATCCCCCGATCCTTGCCGGGTTGAGTGACCCGCTTGTCGTTAAGTGTGATAAGACCTTCTGTCTGCTCCTCAAGCCCTGCGACCATCCGCAGCAATGTCGATTTGCCGCAGCCTGACGGGCCCAACAAGACTCCCACCCGGCCCGCGGCAAGAGACAATGAAATATCCTCGAGCGCTTGTACGGGGCCGCTTTCCGACTGGAAAACTTTCCCCACCGCTTGCAACTGAAGTCCTGTGGCTTTGTCCATCATGATTGCTCCAGCTGCGCCTACTTGGCCGTAAGGCTTTTCAGAGGGGTCATATCGATGCCTTCTGTCATCGGGTGGCGGTTATCAACCAGTCCGAACTTGAGCCACCAGTCGGTAGTGGTCTCCCAGTGCTGGGCTATCTCGCCGTTGGGCAGCCCCAAGGGCAGCTCCCCCGGCATCAGACCCATGAATTTGGCTGCTTGGTCCCGGTCAAACACCCAGATACCGCCTTTGTGGATATTGCCGTCGGTACCTAGCACCTTTTCAACATCGGACAGGGGGAAATTCAATCCCTGTGCAATAATCTCATTGGCCTCGGCGGTATTGTTCTTCCAGTAATCGACCGCGGCGAAATAGGCCTCGAGCGTTCTCTCAGCCACCTCGGGCCGGTCCGCGAGAAAAACGTCACTCATGTACATGGCATCGCCCAGAAGGGCGGTTTCGATCCAGCCGCTTTCATCGGAGGATGCCACCACCCTGGCGCCTGGTAGCGCGGCCAGCGCCTGACCGCCAAACGGCTCCCAGAATTCGGCAGCCTTGACGTCGCCGCCCACCAGGGCACCCACCGCGTCGTCCATGATCAGGTTGGTGAATTCCACATTTTTGATGCTTACACCGTTATCCTCAAGCCAGATGCCCATGAAAATCTGAGTCAGCCCGCCCTCGAGAACGGCAACGGATTCGCCTTTCAGGTCCCGGGCGTTTTCGATACCCGGTGCCAGCACAATTTTATCGGTGCCGTAGGAAGGATTGGTGTAGGTGACCATTTTGACCGGCACATCTTTATCCGCGGCAATCGGCCCGTATTCCGCCGTGCTGGAGGTCACATCCAGAACGCCGGCGGACATGAGTGAGAAGCTCTCATAGGGATCCTCGATGATGGTGATCTCAAGATCCAGGTCTGGTGCCAGGTTCTTTTCCTGGGCGATGAACCAGAAGCCATAGCCGGGCCAGGAAAACAGGGAAAGCCTGACCGTTTCGTTGGCGTAAGCCCCAGCGGTGCAAGTCAGCAACAGGGCGGCGGAAGCCGTGCGTTTCATCCAGTTCATAGCGACGTACCTCTTGATTAACAGCGGTTTCAGGTTTTCGGCAAAGTGTTAGTGCTGGCCTTTCAGGTAAGGAAAGCTCCGGCGATAGGCCAAGCGGAAAAGCGCGTCGAAGGCCAGGCCCAGCAAACCGATGGTGACAATACCGGCCATGATGTCGTCGACATGAACGAAACGTTTGGCGCGCATCATCATGGCGCCTATGCCGTCGGTGGCCGCCACGATTTCGGCGATGACCAGGTAAGTCCAACTCACCGCCAGCATCTGGCGGCAGGTGTCCATATAGCCCGGCAGGCACTGCCTGAAGACCACAGTCCAGAGCACCACTCGGCGGCCCCCGCCCAATGTTTTAGCGGTCTCTATCAATACTTTCGGAACCTGCCGCGTAACATCGGCGAGCATGATCACCAGAAAGAAAACCACACCCATTAGCAGAAGTACGATTTTTTGGGTATCGCCGGTGCCCACCCACATCAGCAGGAGCGGAATGAAAGCCGGGGCCGGCAGGTATCGCCAAGCGCCCAGCAGCGGGTTCAGCAAGGCGTTAATCCGCGCAAATGAACCCATCAGTAGGGCCAGGGGCAAGGCGATGGCGACGGCAAGACTGAAGCTGATCACGATTCGGATTACGCTGGCCAGAACATCGGCCGCGAAGGCTTTCTCAAGAAAAAGTCCCTGTAACGACGCGAACACCGCCGAAGGACCGGGAAAAAGACGTGCCGGTGCTAGATCCAGTTGCGCGGCAAAGTGCCAGGAAAGCAGAAAAAAAGCCCAACCCAGCATACCCAGACACAGACGTTCACCAGTGCCCAGCGACTGATTGAAATCCAGCCAACGCTTTGGCGTTCTGACCGGAACGGACGCCCGTCCGGTTTTTGCGGTGATCCTGGCAATGGCCTCGTCAGAGAGTTTAATTGTCATGGTTTACCTCAGAAGGCCGTCAGGAAACTGAGGCCGTAGACGGGCACCGCCGAGCCGCCGGCAACCGCTTCGGGCACTTCGACCTGGCCGTAAGTTTCAGCGTAGATACCCTCCAGCCGGTTGCCATGGTAGCTGCGGAGCTGATCTTTCAGGCTCAGGCTGCGCTGGTAATGACTTCCGTAAAGCTCGTCATGCAACGCCGGTAGCTTGTACCAGGGCAGTGTGGGCTTGACGTGGTGCGCGTTGTGGTAACAGAAATTCAGCACCAGAAGATTCAGCACTGGCCAGCGCCGGGATATCAGGTTGCTGTAGGTGTTATGGTTCTCATAGTCACGGTCGCCTTTGTGGGGCAAATCCGCCTTGGGATCGTCAAGATTCAGGACAATCTCATAGTTGTGCTGGTAAGCGTCGAGAAACCGCAACACCAGTAACAGAAGACTGTAGGCGACAACGTAAAGCGCAGCCGCTTTCAGGCTCCAGACCGCTAAAAGGCCAAACAGCGCGGTTCTGGTAATAATCACCGCCAGGGTTCGGCGCCGCTGCTTGTTGGCACCCAAGCCGGTGAAAGGCGCCGTCATTAAAACCCCATGCATCAGGTAATCCACGGCGGGAATATACAGCCACTCCAGGGCGAACACGGTTTTTTCAACCAAGGGATGCCGTCTTAACCAGCCCCGGTAATCGAAGGAGATGGGATCGGCATTATCCACGTGGTGGCGCATATGCTTGTAACGTACATCCTCGTAAGTGCCATAGCAGCCACCTGTCAACCAGTTGGCGAACTGCCCAAGCGTTGTGTTGTGATCCGAAGATTTGAACAATGTGTTATGGGCGCATTCATGGACCAGATAGCTGGCCAGAATCATGCTGTGAGCGCAGGCCAGAACGCCGAGTGCTGGCATCAGCCAGCCGGCTTGTGCCATCAGCAGCCAACCCCCCAAATAAGTAGCCAGGATGTAGACCACAAGCGTGACTAAAGGCAGCAGTGCATCGGAATGGCGCAAGTGTTTCGTTATGAACTCCATGGTTTCACCTCCAGGTTCAGTGGCCGAGGGCCACTAGGCCACCGAATTAGCGGATGGGGACGCAAGGGATTGGAGCCAACGGGAAAAGTGCTCGCTTTCAACATTACCGATCCACTGATTAAGCTCCCAGAGGTCGGCAATGGGCATATCGGTAAACGGCAGGTGGTGTAGGTAACCGTCCGGGCCGAATTCGGGCGTCATGGTTGTGCGCGACAAGCCGCGGTCAGCTTGGGCTTTCCAGACTGCCTCCCAGCAACGCTGGTGGGAATTCAGTGCCTCTGCATACTCCGGCGCTGCGGGATGAGGTACTTGTGGGCCCTGGTCATACCCCACCCGAGTGTGAATATGGCGAGCCTGGGCCGCAGCCTGTTCGATACAGTCCCATTCAATATGGGGCAGGCGTTCTGAGACCACAGCCCAGTGGCTGAAATCACAGGTCACCTCCAGGTGGGGCAAACGCTCCAGAATGGCAAGGGTATTCCAGGGGCTGAAGAAACTGCGGCCACGGTGGGTCTCGAAACTGGCGATCACACCCAGACGGGCAGCGATGTCCGCGGCTTCCGAGAAAAAGCGCACCGATACATCAATCGGCCAGGCGTCACAACCGCCCATGACATTCACAAATTCCGGTTTGACCCCGATCGCCTGAGCTGACCGCAGTTGGCGCTCAAAATCTGCCAGATGGTCTGCCACACTGGCTTCCCGACGTGGGACATAACCGCCAGCGGTACAGATTTCCTGAATCCACATTAATTCACTTGAGTGGATAGCCTCAGCAAACTGATTCACTGCAGGGCTGCCGCCGGGCAGGGGCGCTTCCAAACCGTCAAACCTGGCCTCCTTGGCCTGGTCAATGGCCTGCTTCAGGGTTCCCTGGTGGCCCCAAAGAGTCTTGAATCTCTGCAAAATCATGTTGAGCTCCGCTCCCGGTTCTTGCTCGCAGGCAACCCTGCGATTGCAACTTCATGGAAAAGACGCTGCAACCGGCGTGCCATCAGCCTGAAAAGCTATTCAATATACGAGTTAGCATGTATATAAGCGCCTTCAGCCGACCGCTGAAGGCGCCCAGGAGGGGATTTTATGAAAGTGTTTGGTGCAGACGCCCTGAGGCGGGGCGCGACAGAACGCTTTGGCTGCTCACATCGGCACTTGTCGTGGCTTTGCGAGTCGGCACCTAAAGCGGCTCTGCTCCGATAAAAGAGTTGCTTGTTAGCTCATGAACGTACGTGGGGTTTGTTACCAACTTCATTGTGATTGTACATTAAAATATCTTAGCGGCATCGGTTACGGCTACTCCACTGTCACGCTCTTGGCCAGGTTCCGCGGCTGATCCACATCCGTGCCTTTCAGCACGGCCACATGGTAGGCCAGTAGCTGCAAAGGCAGGGTATACACGATCGGCGCGGTGATGGGATGCACTTCGGGAATCTGAATCACGCGAGTCCCGGCCTCGGATTTGAGCGACGACTCGCCATCGGCGAACACGAAGAGCTGGCCGCCACGGGCTCGCACCTCTTCAAGGTTGGATTTGAGCTTTTCCAGCAGTTCGTTGTTGGGGGCCACCGTCACCACCGGCATTTCGCCATCCACCAGGGCCAGGGGACCGTGCTTGAGTTCGCCGGCCGGGTAGGCTTCGGCGTGGATATAGGAAATTTCCTTGAGCTTGAGGGCACCTTCCAGGGCGACCGGAAACAGCGAACCACGGCCAAGAAACAGGCTGTGATTTTTGTCGATGAAAGCGCCGCTGAGTTTGGCGATGGCCGAATCCAGGGCCAGCGCGGCTTCGACCTGGCCGGGCAAGGCCTTGATGGCAGTGACCAGTTCCGCTTCCCGTTCCGGGCTCATGCCGTTATGGCGGGCAAGGGCAATGGTGAACAACAAAAGCGCAGTCAGCTGAGTGGTAAAGGCCTTGGTGGAGGCCACGCCAATTTCGGGACCGGCCTGGGTCATGATCACCAGATCAGATTCCCGCACCAGTGAACTGCTGGGCACGTTGCAAATGGCCAGTGCAGCGCGGAAACCGGCTTTTTTGGCCTGGCGCAGCGCCGCCAGGGTGTCGGCGGTTTCCCCGGACTGGGATATGCACAGAAACAGTGTCCCCGCCTGTATGACGTGCTTTCGGTAGCGGAACTCCGAGGCGACTTCCACCGAACAGGGTACGCCGGCCAGTTCCTCGACCCAATAGCGGGCGACCATGCCGGCATGGTAACTGGTGCCGCAGGCAATGATCTGGACGTGTTTAACGTCGGCCAGGAGCTCGCCGGCGCCGTTGCCCAGAGCCTCTTCCAGTACGCGGGAGTCGGTCAGCCGGCCTTCCATGGTGGCCTTGATGACTTTCGGCTGCTCGTATATTTCCTTGAGCATGAAGTGGCGGTACTGGCCTTTGTCGGCGGCATCCAGGGCATGCTCGAAACGGGTGATCGGCCGTTTGACCGGAATCTGGTCACGGTCCCAGACCGTCACTTCAGTGCGGCGGATATCGGCAATGTCGCCTTCGTCGAGAAACATGAACCTGTCGGTGACCGGCAATAACGCCAGTTGGTCGGAGGCGATAAAGTTTTCGCCAATACCGACACCGATCACCAGCGGGCTGCCTTCCCGGCAAACAATAAGATGATCAGGCTCGTCGGCATGCACGACCGCCAAAGCAAAGGCGCCGCGCAGATGTCCGATGGCTTCCCTCACGGCGCTGAGCAGATCCTTGCTGGTGCGATACAGTTTCTCTATAAGGTGGGCGACAACTTCAGTGTCAGTCTGGGAGGTGAATTCAAACCCTTCGCCCTTCAACTGCTCCCGGAGCTCCTGGTAATTCTCGATAATGCCATTGTGAACCAGGGCCAGACGGCTGCCGGACATGTGGGGGTGGGCGTTGACTTGGGAGGGTTCGCCGTGAGTGGCCCAGCGGGTGTGCGCAATGCCGACTTTGCCCGGTGTTGGCACTTTTGCCAGCGACTCTGACAAAGCCGCGACCTTGCCGAGTTCCCTGGCCCTGCCCAGGACGCCGTCATTGGCGACAACCGCCATGCCGGCCGAATCGTAGCCTCGATATTCCAGCCTGTGAAGCCCCTCCAGAAGGATGGCCTGAACGTCCCTCTCGGATACCGCTCCTACAATTCCGCACATGAATCTTTTTCCTATTATGTCATTTGAAAAATGAGCCTGACCGAACCTCAGGCTTTTTTCTTGGGCTTCGGCCAGTCCGGAATGTTGCGTTGACGCCCCCGGGCGATGGCCAACTCGCCCGCCTTGATATCCTGGGTAATGGTGGAGCCGGCGCCAATAGTGGCATTTTCAGCCACCGTTACTGGCGCCACGAGTGCCGTATTGGAACCCACGAAAACGCCATCCCCCAGCACCGTCTGGAACTTGTTAACACCATCGTAATTACAGGTAATGGTGCCAGCACCCACATTGACATTGGCGCCCAGAGTGGCATCACCAACATAACTGAGATGATTGATCTTGCTGCCCTCACCCAGGGTGGCCTTCTTGGTTTCAACGAAATTGCCCACCTTGGTGTTGGCCGCCAGCCGCGTACCGGCCCGGAGGCGCGCAAAAGGCCCGATCTGCGCCGAAGCGCCGATTTCCGCACCATCAATCACGGAATGGGCATGAATCACGGCGCCAGTAGCTATGCGGCTGTTGCGGATCACACACCCGGGACCAATGACAACGCCCTCGGCCACATCCACCTCGCCTTCGAACACCACGTTAACGTCGATCATCACATCCTGGCCGACCCGCAGGTTTCCCCGTACGTCGATACGATCGGGGTCTGCCAGGGTTGCGCCCTCAGTCATCAGCCGTTCGGCTTGGCGACGCTGGTACCAGCGCTCCAGTTGCGCCAACTGAATCCGGTTGTTGACCCCCTGGACCTCAAAAGGGTCCGACGGCTGCGAAACAGCGATTGTAAGCTCTTCCTTGCCGGCCATGGCAATGATATCAGTGAGGTAGTACTCGCGCTGAGCATTGGAATTGGACAGCGCCGGTAGCCAGCTTTTCAGATGCATGGCCGAGACTGCAAGTATGCCGGTGTTTACTTCGGTAATGTTTTTTTGCGCGGCGCTGGCGTCTTTTTGTTCCACGATAGCGGTGACCTTGCCGGCGTCGTCCCTGACAATTCGACCATAACCCTCAGGGTTGTCCAACGTCACCGTAAGCAGTCCCAAAGTGCTGTCGTCGAGTTGGCCAATCAAACGTTCCAGTGTCGCGGTGGTGGTGAGTGGCACATCCCCGTAAAGGACAAGAACTCTGGCGTCATCCGGTAGCGCCGGCAATGCCTGGGCAACGGCATGACCCGTCCCCAGCTGTTGCGCTTGCAGCACCCAGTTAAGGTCATCAGCCGGCGTAATGGCTTTGACGTGATCGGCGCCGTGACCGATGACCGTGTGGATACCGGCCGCCCCCAGGTCACGCGCCCGGTCAATCACGTGATGAAGCATGGGCTTCCCGGCCACCGGGTGCAAAACCTTGGGCAGGGCGGACTTCATTCTGGAACCCTGACCGGCAGCCAGGATCACAACGTGGAGTGGACTCATGGCAGTGGATCGCTCCCTTTCCGTTTACGAGTGAAAAACGCCGGCTGTTTCAATGAAAAAAGCCGCAACCCTTTCCAGATAACAACTGCCCACTTCACAGGAATTGGGTCTGTTATCCGCATCGGGATGCGGCTTTACTTTCAACAAAATAGAACCGGACGCCTGTCAGCGACTGTTCCTGCGCAGTTTCTGCAATGTTCGCAGTTGTGCTGCGGCCTCTGCCAGTTCTGCGGCTGCACGGGAATATTCGAATTCGCCGGTCTTGTTCGCCAAGGCTTTCTCGGCCTCTTTCTGCGCTTCTTGTGCGGCTGCTTCGTCCACATCCTTGGCACGTACGGCAGTATCAGCGAGCAAGGTCACGAGATTCGGCTGGACTTCGAGATAGCCGCCGGAAACGTAGAGGATTTCTTCCTCGCCACCTTGCTTGATAATCCTGACGGCACCTGGCTTGAGCTGAGTGAGCAACGGAGCGTGGCCGTACTGAATGCCCAACTCACCCTCGGTACCAGTCGCGATCAGCATTTCGACCAGTCCGGAATAAATTTTCTCTTCAGCACTCACAACGTCACAATGCACGGATATCGCCATTCTGTTAGCCTCTTTGATCGATCAGGAAACGAAACCCCTACTTCTTCTTGGCTTTCATTTCCTTCGACTTCTCAACTGCCTCTTCAATGGTACCAACCATGTAAAACGCCTGCTCTGGCATATCATCGTACTCGCCGTCGAGAATGCCTTTGAAGCTGTTGATCGTCTCTTTTAGCGATACGTACTTACCAGGCGAACCGGTGAACACTTCCGCAACATGGAACGGCTGTGACAGGAAACGCTCGATCTTACGGGCCCGGGCCACCGTCAGACGGTCTTCTTCAGACAGCTCGTCCATACCCAGAATCGCAATGATGTCCTTCAATTCCTTGTAACGCTGCAGGTTGGTCTGCACACCACGAGCCACTTCGTAATGCTCTTCACCGATAACCAGCGGGTCGAGCTGGCGTGAGGTGGAGTCCAGTGGGTCGATCGCCGGGTAAATCCCCTTGGAAGCAATGTCGCGACTCAGTACGACGGTGGCGTCCAGGTGCGAGAAAGTCGTTGCCGGTGACGGGTCGGTCAAATCGTCGGCTGGAACGTAGACGGCCTGAATCGACGTGATCGAACCGGTCTTGGTGGACGTGATCCGCTCCTGCAATTCGCCCATCTCCTGGGCCAGCGTGGGCTGATAACCCACCGCCGAGGGCATACGACCCAGCAGCGCCGATACTTCGGTGCCCGCCAGGGTGTAGCGATAGATGTTGTCCACAAACAAAAGTACATCACGACCTTCGTCGCGGAATTTCTCGGCGATGGTCAGACCGGTCAAGGCCACCCGCAAACGGTTTCCCGGAGGCTCGTTCATCTGGCCGTATACCATCGCTACCTTATCAAGGACGTTGGAGTCCTTCATTTCATAGTAGAAGTCGTTACCTTCACGGGTACGCTCACCAACACCGGCGAATACCGACAGGCCGGCGTGCTCTTTGGCGATGTTGTTGATCAGCTCCATCATGTTGACGGTCTTGCCAACACCAGCACCGCCAAACAGACCGACTTTACCGCCCTTGGCAAACGGACAGATCAGGTCGATGACCTTGATGCCGGTTTCCAGAAGATCGGCCGACGCTGCCTGGTCGGCGTAGCCGGGTGCCTTGCGGTGAATGGCCCAGCGTTCTTCCTCGCCGATCTCACCCGCCTCGTCAATAGGACGACCGAGAACATCCATGATACGGCCCAGAGTCTTGGTGCCAACCGGAATAGAAATCGGTGCGTTGGTGTTTTCTGCCTTCAGGCCGCGTTTCAGGCCTTCAGTACTGCCCATGGCGATGGTACGAACGATGCCGTCACCCAGCTGTTGCTGGACTTCCAGTGTTGTCTCGCCACCTTCAAGCAGCAGTGCGTCGTAAACGCCTGGCACGGAGTCACGTGGAAATTCCACGTCAATTACCGCGCCAATGATCTGAACGATGTGTCCGCTACTCATGCTCGGTTCCTCGTTATCTTGATAGTCAAAACCAGTAGGATCGTGAGCTTTATCAAACGGCTGTAGCGCCGCTCACGATCTCCGAAATCTCTTGCGTAATCGCTGCCTGACGAGCCTTGTTGTAAACCAACTGGAGGTCGTCAATGATGTCGCCGGCGTTATCGGTCGCGCTCTTCATGGCAATCATCCGAGCAGCCTGCTCGCAAGCCAGATTCTCTACCACCCCCTGATAAACCTGGGATTCGATGTAGCGTGGTAGTAAGCCGTCCAGTATGGGACGGGCATCCGGCTCGTAGATGTAATCCCACTGGTGGTGACCTTTGTCTTCTTCATCGCTTTCCGGCAACGGCAGAAGCTGCTCCGCTTGTGGGCTCTGGGTCATGGTGTTCACAAACTCGTTGCTGACCAGATAAAGGCGATCAATCCTGCCTTCCTCGAAAGCATCCAGCATGACCTTGACGTTCCCCACCAGCTTATCGGCGCTCGGCCTGTCACCAAGGTGCGTCAAAGCGGCCACAACGTTGCCACCGTAGTTGCGAAAAAAGGAAGCGCCTTTCTGCCCGATGGCACAAAGATCGACTTCCACGTCGTCGTTTTTCCAAGCCTTCATTTCCCGAACAAGCAGCTTGAACAGGTTGCCGTTCAGACCGCCACAAAGGCCGCGATCCGAGGACACCACAATGTAACCCACGCGTTTGACATCGCGTTCCTGCATGAAGGGATGCACGTAATCCTTATTGCCTTTGGCAATATGATTGATTACCTGAAGCATCTTCTGGGCATAGGGTCGGGTCGCCCGCATCTGTTCCTGAGCCTTGCGCATTTTGCTCGCCGCGACCATTTCCATGGCGCTGGTGATCTTCTGCGTGCTCTTGATGCTACCAATCTGGTTGCGTATCTCTTTTCCTGCGGCCATATCTCACTGCCTTTTCAAGTTAGACACTCAAGTGGACCAACAGGCCCGCAAACGGCGGGCCCCTGGTTTTACCAGCTCTGAGTGGTCTTGAATTTTTCCAGAGCAGCTTTGAGGCTCGCGGCGACGTCGTCGTTCCAGTTTCCTTCAGGTCCGATCTTGTCGAGTACGTCTTTCTGCTCGGCACGCATCCAGCTCATGAGCTGCTCTTCGAACTTGACCACCTTCTCGACTTCAACATCGTCCAGGAAGCCTTCGTTAGCCGCAAACAGTACCGTTCCCATTTCGGCAACGGACATCGGACTGTACTGGTCCTGTTTCATTAACTCGGTCACGCGCTGGCCATGCTCCAGCTGCTTACGGGTCGCTTCGTCGAGATCGGAAGCAAACTGGGCGAACGCCGCCAGTTCCCGGTACTGGGCCAGGGCCAGACGGATGTTGCCACCAAGCTTCTTCATGATCTTGGTCTGGGCCGAACCGCCCACACGGGAAACCGACACACCGGCGTTCATCGCGGGACGGATACCCGAGTTGAACAGGTTGGTCTCCAGGAAGATCTGACCGTCGGTGATCGAGATAACGTTAGTCGGTACGAACGCCGAAACGTCACCAGCCTGTGTCTCGATAAGCGGAAGTGCCGTCAGGGAACCGGTCTTGCCTTTGACTTCGCCATTAGTGAGCTGCTCAACGTAATCCGCATTCACACGGGAGGCGCGCTCCAGTAGACGGGAGTGCAGATAGAAAACGTCACCCGGATAGGCTTCACGGCCCGGCGGACGACGCAACAACAGCGAAATCTGGCGATAGGCCACAGCCTGTTTACTGAGGTCGTCATAGACGATCAGGGCATTCTCGCCGCGGTCGCGGAAATATTCACCCATGGAGGTCCCGGCATAGGGCGCGAGAAACTGCATGGCGGCCGGATCAGCCGCGCCAGCGGCAACAACGATGGTGTGATCCATGGCGCCGTGCTCTTCAAGCTTACGCACGACGGCCGCAATCGATGACTGCTTCTGGCCGATGGCAACATAGATACACTTGATGCCACTGCTCTTCTGGTTAATGATCGCGTCGATGGCGACGGCCGTCTTGCCGATCTGGCGGTCACCAATGATCAGTTCGCGCTGGCCGCGGCCGATCGGCACCATGGTATCGATAGCTTTGAGACCGGTCTGCACCGGCTCGTCAACAGATTGACGGGCGATAACACCGGGCGCGACCTTCTCGATCGGCGCTGTGAGCTTGGTACCCAACTCGCCTTTGGCATCAATGGGGTTACCCAGACCGTCGACAACACGACCCAGCAATTCAGGGCCTACCGGCACCTCCAGGATGCGCCCGGTGCAACGAACCTTCTGACCTTCGGCCAATTCTTCGTAATCGCCCAGCACAACGGCGCCGACGGAGTCACGCTCAAGGTTGAGCGCCATACCAAAGGTGCCATTGGCAAATTCGATCATCTCACCGTACATAACATCGGCAAGACCGTGGATACGCACAATACCGTCAGAAACCGACAGGATCGTACCTTCGTTTTTAGCATCGGAAGAAATATCGAGTTTCTCGATTCTTTTCTTGATGATGTCACTGATCTCGGATGGATTCAGTTGCTGCATGCCTTTATCCTCAAACCTTTTGCTGAAATCAGGAGCCCAGCGCCTTGGCCATTTTAGCCAATTTACCGCGAACAGAAGCGTCGATTACCATGTCGCCCGAGCGTATGACCAGACCGCCAATCAATGACGGATCGACCGATGTCTCCAGATCAATCTTGCGCTCAAGCTTATGGGTCAGTGCCTCTACCAGCTTCTTTTGCTGCTCTTCTGTCAGTGCCAGCGCAGTATTTACCTGAAGCTTGACCGTGCGTTCCAGATCAGCGCGGTAGTGCTTGAAAAGTACCGATATATCCGGCAACAGGATCAAACGCTTTTGTTCTGAAAGAATGAACAGGAAATTTTTGAGTGCCTCTGGCAGTGGCTCTTCGAAACAATCCACGAAAAGCTCAGCCTTGGTGCGCTCAGAAAGCCCCGGGCTCGCCAGGAGTTCTCTCACCTTTTGATCGGCCGCGACCAGGGCAGCGAACGCCAGAGCCTGATCCCAGGCATCTACGGCGTTCTGTTCCTTCGCTGCGTCGAAAACGGCTTTCGCGTAGGGTCGGGCTAACGTAATCAGTTGTGCCATGATGACCCTCTTTTAGAGTTCTGCGGCCAGCTTGTCCAGCATCTTGCTGTGAGCTTTGGCGTCGACAGAGGTTTCCAGGATCTTCTCGGCACCGGCGATGGCAAGATTAGCCACTTCCGCTCTCAGTGCTTCACGAGCCTGAACACTCTCCTGTTGAATTTCAGCTCTGGCCTGTTCAATCAGTTTTTCACCTTCCGTCCTCGCATCAGCCTTGGAGGCTTCAACGATCTGGGCGGCGCGCTTGTTAGCCTGATCGACCAGGGCTGCAGCTTCTTCTTTCGCCTTGCGCATTTCCTGTGCAGCTTTTTCCTGCGCTAACTCAAGATCGTGCGAAGCGCGGTCTGCGGCGGAAAGACCATCGGCAATTTTCTTCTGGCGTGCGCTCATGGCTCCGGTAATCGGGGGCCATACATACTTGACACAGAACCAGACGAAAATAGCGAAGGCGATGGTCTGCCCTATTAACGTAAGGTTGATATTCACGGCGATATACCTCTTGCTATTCGTTGCGATCTGGTAACCGGAATCGCGGGCGCTGGATCAGCACCCAGGATCGGGACGGATTAACCAGCGACAACGAAAATCAGGTACATAGCGATACCAACACCGATCATCGGAACAGCGTCAAGCAGACCAGCCATGATGAAGGTCTTGGTTTGCAGCTGTGCCGCGAGCTCAGGCTGGCGTGCGGTGGATTCCAGGAGCTTGCCACCCAGCAGCGCAAAACCAATGCCAGTGGCAAGGGCGCCGGAACCAAGAATAATTGCAGCAGCGATGAATACGATTTCCATTGATTACTCCTAAGCTTTGAGGTTGTGATCAGGTTGTTTAAGTTTCTATTGGATTTTTCAATCCGGTTTTTCAGCTAAATTCTGTGTTGATCGTGTGTCAGTGTTCTTCATGCGCCTGGCTTAAATAGACTATCGTCAGAATGGTGAAGATAAAGGCCTGCAACGTAATGACGAGAATATGGAAGATAGCCCAGGGCACACTGAGCGACCACTGAATCCAGAAGGGTAACAGAGCAATCAGAATAAACACCACTTCACCCGCGTACATGTTGCCGAATAGCCGCAACGCGAGACTCAGTGGCTTGATTATCAGGCCCAGAATCTCGAGGACCAGGTTAAACGGAATCAGGGCCCAGTGATTGAACGGTGTGAATGACAGCTCCTTGGCAAAGCCTCCGACACCCTTGACCTTCGCACTGTAAAAGAGAATCAGCAGGAAGACACCGATGGAAATCCCGAAAGTACCATTGGGATCCGTGGTCGGTACGATCTTGAAGTATTCCAGACCCAGAAAGTGCGCAATTTGGGGAATGAAATCAACAGGAATCAGCTTCAGCGAGTTCATCAGAAAGATCCACACGAAGATCGTCATAGCAAGCGGAGCGATCACCGGATTACGACCGTTAAAGCTATCCCGGACGAGGTTTTGAACAAACTCGAAAACTATTTCGACACCATTCTGCAAGCCACCCGGCACATCGGTTGTTGCCCGCTTGGCGACAAACCGGAAAAGCCCCAGAAAGAGCACGCCCATGGCAATGGACCAGCCCAGGGTATCCACATGGAATGCCATGAAGCCCATATCCGTGGCTTCACCAGCGGTCCGGGCAAAAGTCCAGGAAGCCTCTTCCATGACCGTGCCATCGGCACGCTCGTAGCTTTCCGGTAACTTGCCATAAGTCAGGTTCTGTAGGTGATGCTTGATATATTCTACTGGGGTATCAGCTGCCATACTGCTCTCGTCCAGTCATCGCCGTGGTCGGGGGTGCACCAGGACACGTAAAAACGCGCCCATGACAACCATCACGGCAAAAGTGATTAATAAAGCCGGCACATGTACCGGCTCCATCAAGATGAATACGGCCGCAAAAAAGACGGCGGTCAGAGCGAGTTTGATACTTTCCGCCCTGAATAAACTGCTTACTATCAAATGCGTTTTTCGCGCGCCCTGGTAACGAAACACGCGATGGACAAAATAGGTGTTTGGCACCAGAAAAATCAGACCGCCGATAAACGCGGAATAAAAGGCCAAACGGCTTTCCAAAAGCCACAATACACTGAGAATCATCAGTAAGCTGAATTCAACAATCAACCACCGGACCAACGGTAAAGCGATAAAACGTGTTCGGGTCGTGGCCATGTAAGCTACTGTAACTCCGAGCGGTCGAAATTATATGTGTTAACCAATGCTCGATCAACAGACCAGCGATGAAAATTCGTCCGGCTGATAATCTCAACGTGCGAGATCATAACAGCATTATCGTACAAATTGTGCTTTTAATCTGACAGCGTCACGAGATGATGTGGCAGGCAGGAAAAACGGCACCTTAGACTAATCGACCAATGGACTCTATTTGATATGGTCGAGAATACCGTCCAGTTCGTCCAGTGAGCTGTACTCAATAACCAGTTTGCCTTTACCGCGCTGCCCATGATCGATCGAAACCCGAGCGCCGAGACGATCGGCAAGGTCGTTCTGCAGGGCCCTGATGTTGGGGTCCAGCTCGCCTTTGGCCCTGGTCGGCTTGGCACCGGCTTCCTGCTGAAGGCGACGAACCACGACTTCAGTCTGGCGCACGGACAGGGACTTGGCGACCACCTGACGGGCGACCTGGACCTGTTGCTCCGGTGGCAAAGTGAGCATGGCGCGGCCATGGCCCATTTCCAGGTCGCCATGCTCCAGCATGACGCGCACCTCTTCGGTGAGACTGATCAGTCTCAGCAGGTTGGTGATGGTGGTGCGTGACTTACCCACGGCATCCGCTACCTGGGACTGGGTGAGGCCAAACTCTTCCTGCAATCGGTGCAACGCAAAGGCTTCTTCAATGGGGTTGAGATTTTCCCGCTGAATGTTCTCGATCAGGGCCATGGCGATGGCCGCTTCGTCAGAGACATCCCGAATAATGGCCGGAATGCGGTCCAACTCGGCCAGCTGAGCCGCGCGCCAGCGCCGCTCACCGGCAATCAGTTCGTAATGACCTTCGCTCAGGGGCCGCAAAACAACGGGCTGCATGACGCCTTGCTGTCGAATGGAATCCGCCAACTCCTGGAGTGCGGCCGGGTCCATGTCGCGGCGGGGTTGGTAGCGACCGCGCTGAATCAGGTCGAGTGGCACTTCCCGCAATTCGCCGTCATGTTCGCTGGGTTCCTGGCCCATGTCGACCTTGGACCCGGCCAGTAAAGCCCCCAGTCCACGCTCACCCAATCCTCGTTTTTTTGCCACCATGGTGTCCGTCATTTGTCCCGATTAAAATCTGTCGCTGCGAGCCAAGGCCCGAGAATGACGGTATCTTACACGGCAACGGCGGCCGATGTCTTTTGTGATCCGTGCCGGCGAACCATTTCTCCGGCCAAGGCAAGATAGGCGATAGCACCCTTGGAGCCGCGATCATAAGCCAAAGCGGGCATGCCATAACTGGGCGCCTCGGCTAAACGTACGTTACGGGGGATAACCACCTGATAGACCTTGTCACCAAAATATTCGTTGAGCTGGGCCGATACATCCAGGGTCAGGCTGTTGCGCGGGTCGTACATGGTGCGCAATATGCCGTCCACGGTCAGCTCTGGGTTCACCGTTTCCTGGATCTGTTCGACTGTGTTCATCAATGCCGCCAGACCCTCCAGGGCGTAATACTCACACTGCATGGGAATCAGCACGGTATCGGCGGCAGACAGGGCATTGACCGTAAGCAGATTCAGGGACGGCGGGCAATCCACCAGAACATAGTCGTACTGTTCCCGGATGCCGTTAATGGCCAGGCGCAACCGGTGCTCCCGGCCGATTTCATTCATCAGTTTCACTTCCGCCGCGGTCAGGTCACCGTTAGCCGGCAAAATGTTAAAACCGCCGTTCGGCGCCGGGATAATAACTTCCGCCGCTGAGGCCCGCTTGGTCAAAAGGTCATAGCCGGACAATGACAGGGCGTTTTTATCGATGCCGCTGCCCATAGTGGCGTTACCCTGGGGGTCCATATCCACCAGTAAAACCCGACGCTTGGTCGCGGCCAGGGAAGCGGCCAGATTAACGCAGGTGGTGGTTTTGCCGACGCCGCCTTTCTGGTTGGTGACTGCGATGACGCGCGCCATGGCTATTCTCCTATGTCTTGATCACGATCGATAATGAGCAGGTGGCGTTCACCGGCACAGCCGGGTACCTCCAGGGCGTGATGGGCTTTCAGGCGCCAACTCCCAGGTAGTGCCTGAACTTCATCATCCGGAAACTGGCCTTTCATGGCAAGAAAATGACCGGCCGGGGTCAGCAGGTGACCGCACCAGTGCACAAGCTTATCCAGGGCAGTGAAGGCTCGGCTGCTGATCTGAGTGTAGCCGACACCAGGCTCGCAGTCTTCGGCCCGGCCGTGAACCACGTCCACGTTGTTCAACTTCAGTTCCAGAACACACTGGGTCAGGAAACGGGTTTTCTTGCTGTTGCTGTCCAACAATGTAAAGCGCTGGTCCGGCCGGACAATAGCCAGAGGAATGCCGGGCAGGCCGCCGCCGGCGCCTACATCCAGCAAGGCATCAGAGCTGAGCCAGGGCAGTAGGCTGAGGCTGTCCAGCAACTGCCGCGAGACCATCTCCGACGGTTCGCGGACCGCGGTCAGATTGTAGGCCCGATTCCATTTCACCAAAAGCCCGAGAAAATCCAGCAAGCGCGCCTGCTGGTCAGCGGATAACATAAGATGCATTTCAGCCAACCCGGTAACGAGCTGATCATGCCAAAGTGACTTGCTCATAAAGAATCAGGCCGATTGCTTGCGCAGGAGGTCCCGCTTCTTGAGGTGCACCAGCAACTGGGATACAGCCGCGGGGGTCACGCCCTGGATCCGTGAGGCCTGGGCAATGGTTTCAGGCCGAACCGTTTTCAATTTCTGGCGGATCTCGTTGGACAGGCCGCCCACCGAATCAAAATCCATGTCCACCGGCAGCGCTGTGTGCTCGTTCCGGCGCAGGCGCTCTATTTCATCGGTCTGCCGGGAAATGTAGCCCTGGTATTTGATTTCAATTTCAACCTGGTCCGCCACCACCGGATCGTCGGCCTGTCTGCCGCCAATGTCCGCGATATGACGATAACTGATTTCTGGGCGCTTGAGCAGCTCCGCCAGGGCATGTTCACGGGCCAGGGGCCGCTCCAGATAAGTGTCAGCGATGGCGGCCTGGTCGGTGCCCGGATGCACGAAGGTGCTGTCAAGACGCTGGCGTTCCACTGCTATGGCCTCGCGCTTGGTATTGAAGCGGGCCCAGCGGTCCTCGTCCACCAAACCGAGCCGGTGACCGGTCTCGGTCAGGCGCAGGTCGGCGTTGTCTTCCCGTAGGATCAGCCGGTATTCGGCGCGGCTGGTAAACATGCGATAGGGCTCGGCGGTACCCATGGTGATCAGGTCGTCCACCAGTACGCCGATGTAGGCCTCATCACGACGGGGGTACCAGGCGTCCTTTTCCTGGGCCTGCAGGGCCGCGTTGACGCCCGCCAGCAGGCCCTGGGCGCCGGCTTCCTCGTAACCGGTGGTGCCGTTTATCTGGCCGGCGAAATACAGACCGCCAATGAATTTGGTTTCCAGGGTATGACGCAAATCCTGGGGATTGAGGAAATCGTATTCGATGGCATAGCCCGGCCGGGTGATATGGGCCTTCTCGAATCCAGGAATGCTGCGCACCGCCGCCAACTGAATATCAAACGGCAGGCTGGTGGAAATGCCGTTGGGGTACAGCTCATTGGTGGTCAGGCCTTCCGGCTCCACGAAGATCTGGTGAGAATCCTTGTCGGCGAAGCGACTGACCTTGTCTTCGATGGACGGGCAATAACGCGGACCAATGCCCTCGATATTGCCGGCAAACATGGGCGAGCGGTCAAAGCCGCTGCGGATAATGTCGTGGGTTTGCTCGGTGGTGCGAGTCACGTAACAACAGACCTGTTCGGGATGATCCCGCCGTGACCCCATGAAGGACATTACCGGCGTGGGATCGTCACCCCACTGTTGTTGCATGGCAGAAAAGTCCACGCTGCGGGCGTCAAGCCGCGGCGGCGTGCCAGTCTTGAGCCGGCCGACATCAAAAGGCAACTCCCGCAGGCGTTTGGCCAGGGCGTTGGCGGGCGCATCGCCGGCACGTCCGCCGGTGTGTTGCTGCATACCTATGTGGATAACGCCGCCCAGGAAGGTGCCGGTGGTTAAGATCACGGTGCGGGCTCGGAATTGAATACCGGTCTGGCTGACCACGCCAGTGACCCGGTCGCCTTCCACCATCAGGTCGTCAGCGGCCTGCTGGAACAGGGTCAGGTTGGGTTCGTTCTCCAGCACCTGGCGGATCGCAGCTTTATAGAGCACCCGATCGGCCTGGGCCCGGGTCGCGCGCACAGCCGGGCCTTTGCGGGAATTGAGGGTACGGAACTGAATGCCGGCTTTATCGGTTGCCTGGGCCATGGCGCCGCCAAGGGCGTCGATTTCCTTGACCAGATGACTTTTGCCAATACCGCCGATGGCCGGGTTGCAGGACATCTGGCCCAGGGTTTCGATGTTGTGGGTCAGCAAAAGGGTAGATGAACCCATGCGGGCGGCCGCCAGTGCGGCTTCGGTACCGGCATGACCCCCACCAATCACGATTACATCAAAACGGCTCGGAAATTCCACACAACACCTCGGCAAAAAACGATAAATCAAGTGCGCGAGTATACCGTTCCAGAGCAGAAATTGCAGTTCGAATGCGCAATTTTTAACCAGACAATCGATCCCGGCGTCACGGAGCAACCTGTGATCCCCCATAACGAGAAGAGTAAGCGCTCAAACAACTCGACAAATCATCGGCTTGGACAACTTACTTCACTCAAAACTGAAACAAACTTATCCACATTATAAAACGATATCCTATAGGCTTCTTTTTTACTTATCCTATTGTTTTATATCATTACATAGATACTTACCAGATTTTTATACTGAGGTTGTTCAACAGTTTATCCACAGGCCGGAAAACGAACAAAAAACAGTTATCAATAACTCACGGCATTGTCTGACTTTCAGTCACTCCATGCCCTGAATTCATGCAGAAACCCCCCACGCGCACCTGCGAAGAGCGTTAACAAAAGGATCAGCCCGTCTGACCAGACCGGCAAGAGCCCGAGGACTGCTTTTTCCACTAAGCCAGCACCACATAAACTGGCACGCATTTTGTTTAGTCTGATCAAGGCAGACAAATGCTAAACGGGAACTCAGGCAAGCGCAAAACCTGGGCTCAACGATATCCGCCCCTCCTTCCACAAGGCTGTATTATGTTGAAGGTACTCAAGTTCTCATCAGAAACAGAAGCTTCGGCCAGTGATTTTTCCGCCAACTACCGACTCGGTTCGGCATTCCAGCCGATTTTCAGTCCAACGCACCAACGCCTGGTGGGCTATGAAGCTCTGGCCCGCGCAAAGAACCAGGGCCAGGACGTTTCACCCAAGGCATTGCTTGAGCAAGCCCGGATAGAAAACAGAACCGAAACCCTCGACCGGCAACTGCTTCAACATCATATTGGCAACTTTGCCTCCTATGACCGACCCGTCTGGCTGTTTCTCAATATCACGCCCGCCACCTGTATCCACCCGGATGATTCTCTCAACGAATTAGCCGCGCAGTGCGCCCTTAACGGGATTGAGCCGGACCGGGTGGTTCTGGAAGTGGTGGAAACTGCGGCAACCAACGACCCCGCTCTGTTGCGCTTCGTTCGGGAAGCCAAACAACGAGGGTTTCAGATCGCCATAGACGACTTTGGTGTCGACGATTCCAATTTTGAGCGCATGTGGCGACTGGAACCGCTAATCGTCAAGCTGGACAGAAGCCTGCTGGTGAATGCGCAGAATCACTCACATGCACGGAGGCTGCTTGAAAGCCTGGTTAAAATGATCAGGGAAAGCGGTAGCCTGGTGCTGCTGGAGGGTATAGAGAACGAAAGACAGGCGGCGATTGCGCTGGCGACTGAGGCCGATCTGCTCCAAGGCTTCCTGTTCGGCCGGCCCGGCCCGCTCGACAAAAGTGTGATAAAGCCCGCCGAAACCGGCTTTATCACAAACCTGGCCCGCGCCCGGGAAAACTCGCGAGAAGACTTTGAAAACCACGAAACCTACCTGCAACTGGTCCGCACCGGAATAAGCGCCGCTTGCCGCGACATCGCAGGACAACAGGGTTTCCGCGAAGCCTGCGAGAAACTGCTTGGAATCAAGGGGATTAAACGCTGTTTCCTGCTGAACGAACAGGGTGTCCAACAGGGTGGGTCAGTGAGTGACTACCAGGAGAAAAAACAGAGTGTGTTCAACCCGCTTTATTTCTCCAGCGGCGCCTGCTGGGCTCACCGGGAATATTTCCGAAGTGCCCTCAGACATCCGGACAGCCTCAGTATCAGCAGGCCTTATGTGGCGCTTCCCGATGCCGTCCGGACCATAACCCTTTCCACCCTTCTCGACCTTGACGGCCACCGCCGAGTATTCTGTGTGGACCTTCACCCTGATGCCATTTTCGACGGCCAGTTGAGCTTTCCAGCCATGCTTTAACTGCCGATGCGGCAAGACATCGGACAGTTAGTTCGGCCTCCTGTCAGACCGACTGACCCTGACGCGAGCCGTCCAGTTGGTCAAAGTCGCCCTGGGCCCCGCTTTGATTTTCCAGGGCCTTTTCCACCGAGTTGGTGGCTTTGGCAAACCGGGCCAGGAGGTTGTAGAGCACTGGAATGATGAACAGGGTCAGAGTCGTGGCGAACAAGAGTCCGCCCAGGACCACTACACCGATGGAGGCACGGCTTTCGGCGCCGGCACCGGTCGCCACTACCAGCGGAATAGCGCCAAAAATCGTGGAAATGGTCGTCATCAACACGGGACGGAAGCGCAATATGGCACCTTCCAGAATCGCATCCTGGACGCTGTAGCCTTTATCCCGTAACTGATTGGCGAACTCCACAATCAGAATACCGTTCTTGGCCATTAGTCCGAGCAACATGATAATGCCGATCTGGCTGTAGATGTTCATGCTGATACCTGTCAAAAGCAGGGCAATGAGCGCGCCGGTAATGGCCAGGGGCACGGACAACATAATAATCAGCGGGTGGATCCAGCTTTCGAACTGGGCCGCCAGGACCAGGAAGACAATGACAAAGGCCAGCGCAAAGGTGATGTAGATGGCCGCCGAGGATTCCTGGAACTCACGACTCAGACCCTGATAACTGACCCTCGCCTCCGCCGGCAGGTAATCAACCGCGAGGCCATTGAGATAATCCAAAGCGGAGCCCAGGTCATAGCCCGGCGCCAGCGAACCGCTGATCACCACGGCGGGCAATCGATCAATCCGGCGCAAATCCGGGTTGGCACCGATTTCCCGCACATCCACCAGTGCCTGCAAGGGCACCAGCTCGCCACCCTGACGGGAACGCAGAAATATCCTGCCCAGGTCTTCCGGTGAGGCCCGGTTGGCGTCGCCGGCCTGGAGAATGACATCGTATTCCCGACCCCGATCCAGAAAAGTGGTCACCTGGCGGGAGGCCAGCATGGTCTGCAGGGTCAGTCCCACATCCGCAATGGTCACGTCCAGGTCAGCGGAACGCTGCCGGTCGATATTGACCCGAAGTTCGGGACGCGTGAGTTCAAAATCCGTTTCCAGATTCTGAAGATTGGGATTTTCCTTTGCCCGTTCCACGATTTCCTCACTCCAGCGCTGGACACTCTCGTAGTCCGGCCCGCCAATCACAAACTCTACGGACTGGCTGAAGCCCCGTTGGCCGAGTCCCGCCGGATTGATCGCAATCGCTCGCACGCCGGGCACCTCACCCAGTTTGGGAAACAGTTCCGCCGTCACTGCCTGTTGCTTGGTTTCTCTCTCACTCCAGGGTGAGAGGCCCATAATCAAAAACCCGTTATCCGCTTCCTCACGGAAACCAACGATGGTGATCAGGCGATCGGCCACCCCCGATTCCAGGTATGGCAGCAAGCGTTCCTCGATCTTGCGTACGTGATGATCGGTGTACTCAACCGTTGAGCCCCTCGGGGCACTGGCCGGCATGATGATCACGCCGCGATCTTCGGTAGGCGCCAGTTCCTGCGGCAAGCGCGGGAAAATCACCACAGCAATCACCAGACCAGCAACCCCCAGGCCCAGCAATAAACCGGGTTGACGCAGCGAAAACCGCAACAGTTTTTCATAACCGCGGTTCAGTCCATTAAGCACTCGCTCACTGGCGGCCCAGAGCCGATGGTCGTCGGTGGATTCGGGACTGTGCTTCAACCATTTGGAACAGAGCATGGGGGTCAGAGTCAGAGCCACCAGGCTGGAGACGATCACGGCGGTGGCCAGAGTAAAACCAAATTCCCCAAACAACCGGCCGACATTGCCGCCCATAAAGGAAATGGGCACAAAGACCGCCACCAGAGTCAGAGTTGTGGCAATGACCGCAAAGGCCACCTGACGGGCACCACGAAAAGCCGCCAGTAGCGGAGGTTCGCCGCTGTCGATCCGGCGCTGGATGTTTTCCAGCATGACGATGGCATCATCCACCACCAGGCCTATGGCCAGGATAATGGCGAGCAGCGTCAGAACATTGATAGAAAAACCCAGCGCGCCCAGGCCGATAAACGCCCCGATGATGGCCACGGGGATGGTCACGGCAGGAATCAGCGTTGCCCGCCAGGACCGCAGGAACAGGAAAATGACCAGAATCACCAGGGACACCGAAATGGCGAGCGTGATCATGACTTCCCGTATTGACGCCCGGATAAAAATCGATTCGTCGTAGCTTTCAGCAATGCTCACTTCCCGGGGCAGGGTATCCCGGATTTTTTCCAATTCCGCCCGAACCGCGTCAGATACAGCCACGGTGTTGGATTTGGACTGGCGGATAATGCCCATGCCAATGGCGGTCTTACCGTTGGCGCGCAACCGACTGGTATCGCTTTCCACCCCCATTTCCACATTGGCCACATTGCCCAGGCGCAAAAGGTTGTTGCCGTCGCGGCGAATAACCAGTTGTTGGAATTCCGCCACTGTGGATAAGCGGCCTTCAGCACGAACCGTAAAATCCCGTGACCGGGATTCAATCGCGCCCGCCGGCAATTCCACATTGTTGGCCCGCAAGGCCTGCTCCACTTCCGCAACTGTAATGTTCAGGGAAGCCAAACGCTCGGGGTCGAGCCATACACGAATGGCATAGCGGCGCTCGCCGCCAATGCGCACGTTGGCGACGCCGTCGAGCACCGACAGGCGATCAGACAATACCCGCTCGGCAAAGTCACTGAGTTCGGCGCTATCCCAGACATCGCTGCGCAAGGTTACCCACATCATGGGGCGAGCATCGGAGTTGGCTTTGCTGATCTGGCTGGGCTCGGCTTCTTCCGGCAATTGATTTGCTACCCGGGCGACCGCGTCACGCACATCATTAGCGGCAATATCGACGTTCCGGGAGGTGGAAAATTCAATTGTGGTTCGGGATTCTGATTGCTCGGTACTGGATTCAATGGCACGGATGCCTTCAATACCGCTGATGGCGCCCTCGATCACCTGGGTGATCTGGGTGTCGACCACTTCGGCGGCTGCGCCCGGATAATCCGTGGAGATCGACACTTGAGGAGGATCAATGTCCGGATACTCCCGGACAGGGAGGCCCAGTAGAGCGGCAAGACCAAACACCAGGATCAACAGACTGAGAACCGTGGCGAAAACCGGCCGCTTGATGGAAATATCGGAGAGAATCATGGTTTTTTCGACTGGAAAAGACCGGCGTTGCCGCTTAGAAGAACGTCTTCATCCTCAACAACGTTAATGGGGTCACCACTGCTCAGGCGGTCTTGTCCGGTGATAATAACCCTGTCCGTATCACCAAGGCCGCTCACCACTTCCACCAGGCCGGGTTCCCGTGAACCCAGAACCACCTCGGTCCGCCGGGCCGTATCGCCATTGACCAGATACACCAGCGCCTTGTTGCCCTGAACCAGAACCGCCTGTTCGGGAATCACCAATGCCTGTCGGGTCCGGAGTGTCAGACTGACAGACATGAACTGACCCGGGCGCAACTTGAGATCGGGGTTGGCAATCAGGGCCTTGACCGGCAGTGACCGGCTCAATTCGCTGAGGCGCGAACCGAGTTCCGTTAATGAGCCTTCGAATACCTGATCCGGAAAAGCGGCGGTTATACCGGTTAATTTCTGGCCTTTACCAATCTGGCCGATGTACCGCTCCGGCACCGAGAAGGTCAGCTCCATTTGATCCGTGGCATCGAGAGTCGCAATGGCATCACCCACAGTGACATAAGCGCCAAGGCTCAAGTCCACCAGGCCCACGATGCCGGCGAAAGGCGCGTCTATCCTGTGATCGTTAAGCCGGGTGCGAGCGGCTTCCCGCTGGGCTTCAGTAATATCCACCAGTGTGCGTAATTCATCGACCTGGGCCTGGGAAATGCTGTTGTTCGACCGCAGGCTGCGCGCCCTGTCGTATTGACGCCGGGCATCGGCAAGCTGGGCGTCCACCACTCGCAGGTCGACACGAGCCTGGCGGTCATCCAGTCGCACAAGCAATTGACCCTTCTCCACCCGCTCGCCCGGCTGAAAATTCAGTTCGGTTAACCGGCCATTCACTTCGCTGATCAAGGCGAGCTGTTGGCGGGATTGCAGGGTACCCACCGCTGCAACCCGATCACGCACTTCCGTCGCGACAGGACTCACCGCATTAACCGGGCTGATCCTTTTCTCGCGGCCGCCTTCCGGCTTTTTACCGGCTTCAAGGTAATGAAACGTGCCTGCGCCCCCTAATGCCAGCACCAGGATAAAAAAGCCGATAAGCCACTGCTTGATCATAAATGTTCCCGGATAATGGCCCGACGGCCGGTTATTGTTCCCTACTGACAAACAGCCAGACCGTGCACCGGGAGCAGTAATACAAAGCTCGTTTTATTCGTTCATGGGCTCAAGTTTACGGATCACCAGGACCAGTTCACCCACATTGAAACCCCATTTGCTCATGGTGGTCTGATTGATCAGGGTGTCTTCGGTCACCAGGTGCATCCAGTCGTCCATTCGAACGTCCAGCGTGCTGTCATCGTCGCCGTATTCGACCCGCAAGACATAATTCATATGGATGGCGTTGCCACTCCAACGCATCTGGCCGGCTTCGACCACATCACCGGCAGTAGCCCGGTAACCTTCGCCGTCAGGAGTCAGGGTCCAGACCCGGGTTTGACGTTCGCCGTCATTGAACCGGAAAACTTCATCCAGGGTGCCGACGCCGTCCTCATCCCAACTGGCGGTAATATCGGCATCGAAGGTGCGAATAACCTCACCAGACCAATCCTTAACCACTCCCCTGGCGACAAGTTCGCCCTCAAAAAAACGCGTGGGCTCCAGCTCCGGCTCAAGGTTGGAATAATCCTCCAGCGCAGGGCCGGCGCAGCCTGACAGCAGGGCGGACATGAATCCTATGGCCAGGATGCTTCGCCACCCGTTCCAACTGGTTGCATCAGGTTGTTTTTGCATGACGTGTCGTATCGCTCCTGGTCGCGGATTTAAAAACCTCCCTGTTAATTTACGCCACCACAGCCGGTCCGGACCATAGGTCGCATCCAAATCTTATTTTAGTCACCGGGTTTCATCATCACTTACCGATACAAAAACTGCCAAAAATCTTGCCCAGGAGGTCGTCCGCCGTCATGGTCCCGGTGATTTCACCTAAAGCTTCCTGGGCTGCCCTGAGATCCTCGGCCAGCAGTTCGCCTGCACCGTATCCGGCCAATTGGTGTTTACCCTGGTCAATAAGATCTCTGGCCTTCTCAAGAGCGTCCAAATGCCGGCGTCTGGCCAGGAAACCACCTTCGGTCGAGCTGGTGTAGCCCATGCACTCTTTGAGATGCTCCCGGAGACCCTCCAGACCCTCTCCGGAGCGGGCCGCTAATCGACAAACAGGCGCCGCACCCGCTGATGATGCCAGACCGATGCCTTCACCCGATAAATCGACTTTGTTGCGAATCACTGTCACAGGTGCGGATTCCGGCAGGCGTTCAATGAAATCCGGCCAAATCCGGTGGGGGTCGGTTTCACTGGTCGTGGTGGCATCCACCATGAGCAAGATACGGTCAGCCTGACTGATTTCTTCCCAGGCTCTGGCAATACCAATTTGCTCCACTTCGTCCGGACTGTCCCGCAAACCCGCGGTATCAATAACATGCAATGGCATGCCGTCTATCTGTATATGTTCCCGCAGGACGTCGCGTGTGGTGCCCTCGATAGCAGTGACGATGGCCGCCTCACGGCCGGCCAGAGCGTTCAAAAGGCTGGATTTTCCCGCATTAGGCCTGCCCGCAATCACGACCTGCATGCCATCCCGCAGAATCGTACCTTGCCGGGCTTCGGTGAGAATGAACGCCAGATCGGAGCGAATGAGGTCGAGATCACCGGCTACCTTGCCGTCGGCGAGGAAATCAATCTCTTCCTCGGGGAAATCAATCGCCGCTTCCACATAGATCCGCAAGTGAGTGAGCGCTTCCACCAGGCTGTCAATCCGCTGCGAAAACGCCCCTTGCAGTGATCGCACAGCGTACCGCGCCGCCTGCTCCGAACTGCTTTCAATCAGATCCGCGATGGCTTCGGCCTGTGCCAGATCAAGCTTGTCATTGAGGAACGCTCGTTCTGAAAATTCACCCGGTCGTGCCAAGCGGGCGCCCAGGTCACAAACTGCCCTTAACAGCATATCCAGAATCACCGTACCGCCGTGGCCCTGAAGCTCGAGAACATCTTCGCCGGTGAAGGAATGGGGGTTCGGGAAAAACAACCCGATACCCTCATCCAATACTGCGCCAGCCGGGCCGATGAAAGGCCCGAAATGCGCATACCGGGGTCTGGGGTCAAATCCGAGAACCTGGCAGGCAATGGCTTTGGCGAGGGGACCGGACACCCGGATGATACCGACACCGGCGCGGCCTGGGGCGGTAGCAATAGCGGCGATGGTGTCATTGGTTGAAAGCATGACGGAAACCTGTTCAATGAGAGGACATACAAAAAAGGGCCCCAATTGGAGCCCTTTTTTAATTTTTCACCAATTCGTAATCAGTGTTTCTTGGCAGCCATTTCCGCTTCGATATTGCGGGTAATATACCACTGCTGGGCGATCGACAGAACGTTGTTGGTCAGCCAATACAGTACAAGACCCGCCGGGAACCAGAGGAAGAAAACGGTAAAGATAACCGGCATCATCTTCATCACCTTGGCCTGCATCGGATCCGGCGGTGTCGGATTCAGACTCATCTGAATGAACATGCTGGCGCCCATCAGGATCGGCAGTATGAAATAGGGGTCCATGACTGACAGATCGTGAATCCACAGCATGAAGGGCGCGTGCCTCAGCTGGACGCTTTCGAACAGGACCCAGTAAAGCGAAATAAAGACCGGCATCTGCACCAGAATGGGCAAACAGCCTCCCAGCGGATTAATTTTTTCTTTTTTGTACAGCCCCATCATTTCCTGGGACATGCGCTGGCGATCATCACCGTAGAGTTCTTTCAGTCGGGTTAATTGCGGGGCAACTGCGCGCATACGCGCCATGGACCGGTAACTGGTGGCCGAAAGCTTGTAGAAAAGCCCTTTCACGACGACTGTCAACAGGATGATAGCGACACCCCAGTTGGCGACAAGTCCGTGAAGCCAGTCGAGTACCAAAAAGAGCGGGTACGCAATGAAAAACAGGAAGCCAAAGTCTACTGTCCGGTCCAGGTTCGGGGCCACTTCTTCCAGCCGATCGATGATTTTGGGGCCGATATAGGCCTGGGCCTCGGCTGTACCGCTTTGTCCCGGTTCAACAACAGTGGCCGGGCTGACAAAGCCCATGACGTACAAATTGCCCCGGCGATTGGTCTGGTATTGATGGGTCTGATCGGCCGGTGGCACCCAGGCGCTCAGAAAATAATGCTGTAAAAACGCCAGCCAGCCATTTTGCGCGGTGATTTTCAGAGGGTTGTCCTGAAGATCTCCAAAATCGTATTTCTCATATGGGTCTTCCGGCGTGCTCAGGACCAGTCCAAGAAAGGACTGGATACCCAGAGAATTCTGCGCCGTCGGATCACCGGTCTGATCCCGGACAATCTTGCCCGTCATATTACCTTGCCAGGTACTCTCGGACTGGTTGTTAATCTGATAACGGACATCGATTTTATAACTGTCGCGACCAAATACATACTGCTTGGTGACCGTGACCCCGGTATCGCTGGTAAAAGACAGCTCAACGGTCAGAGACTCTTCATTCTCGGCTAACTGATAGCTTGCACTGGTTGTTTCGTAGACCGGCATAGGGCCGTTACGACTGCTGTCAAAACCATCCCGTCCGATAAGGCCGCTTTCCATCATGTAGGTTCGGCTAGAGTTATTCTGCAGCAGTCGCAGTGGTTCTTTGCTGTCGAGAGTCCGGTCATGTTCGAGCATGGCGGCGTGAACCATGTGACCACCTACCCGGTCGATTCGAAGTTCCAGAACATCTGTGGACACTGTGATATAGCGGTCATCGACTTCCGATAGATCTTCTGGCGCTTCGGTGGCCGTGCTGGTAGGTGCGCCATCCGCTTCCGGCGTCGAAAATTCGTCGTCAGCAGCCTGCTCGTCACCTGTGTCGGAAAGAGTGACGCTGTCAGCGGCCGTTTGCTCCATAACCTGTTCGGTCTGGGGCTGATGATAATCTTCGTTCCAGGCCAGGATCAGGAGATAACTCACGATTGCCAGGCCGGCAAACAATGCAATGCGTTGAATGTCCATAAACTTAAGGTGTCGTCTGGTTGAAGGCGTTACGCGATGTGTTCGGCTGATGGTCGCTGCAGCACGTTTGTTTGGAGCTTTTTTCCCGGATTTTCCCGGCGTCGCCCTTTGGCGATTGGGCCGGAACCGGATCATACCCTCCTTCGGTCCAGGGATGACACCGGAGTAGACGTGTTATGCCAAAAAACAGGCCTTTTAACGGGCCATGTTGTTCGATTGCCTCAATGGCATAGCTGGAGCACGAGGGGTAGTGGCGACAGTGGCTGGCCATAAGAGGACTGATGGCATATTGATAGAAGCGGATAGGTAAGACGATCAGTTTGCGCATAAACCCTTGTCCTCGCTGACTGTGTCCGGAGCATGCTAATCGGGCTGTTTTAATTGCGACTTCTGCTTAAGTCGGTCCCATAAATCGTCAAGAATAGCCGTCACCTGGGTGTTGGAAAGGTCACTTAGGCCCCGTCGGCTTAGTACGACAATGTCCAGATCCGGTAAATCGGTCTGGTGTCGAAACGATTCTCTGACCAGACGTTTGATACGGTTGCGCTGGACCGACAGCCGCAAGGTTTTTTTTGAAAACACCAGCCCGACACGAGCATGCCCAAGGTCATTGCGCGTTGCCAGTATCAAAAAATGCCGGTGGGATACGCGAGTCTGGACATGGTTGAAGACGCCGCTGTAATCCTTGGGTTTCAGTAACCTTGAGGACTTCGGGAAGTCGAACGTCTTCAATTCGGCCAGCAATGGTTAGGCTGACAGCCGGACGCGGCCTTTGGCCCGACGGCGCGATACGATTTTGCGGCCGTTGGCAGTGGCCATGCGAGCTCGAAAGCCGTGTACGCGTTTACGTTTCAGGACGCTGGGCTGGAAGGTTCTTTTCATGATGAGACTCTCAGATGACGGAAATTGGGGCCAGCAACTGGCGGTAAATTGAACAGCTAAATAGGAGCGGCATTCTAGTCAATATGATTGGAAGATTCAATGATTAAGTGTGGGCCCGGCAGAGTATCTCGGGCGAAAAGTATCAGCGGGTAACAGCAGTAGTAGGTTTTTTTAAATCTTTAAATCTTTTCTATTACTACTGTTATTAGGCAGGTGCTTTTCTGTGGAAAATCGCAATTAGGTAATGGTTTTCAACAGGATGAAGAGATCGTAAAGCAGTGTATAAGCCAGGCTGGACTCTGTGTATAAGCTGGGCGGGGTTTGTGGGCAAGTCCGTGGGTAGCAAATTTTGGGACTTGTCCAGGAACCATACAGGTTGTTCGCACAGGGCTCAGGCCCCGTTGTGCACAGGGCGTTGTGAATAAAACCGATTTTTATTTTTATGTCCACAATGCTGTGATCAAGTCTGTAAAATATTGATAAACAAAATAATTAATTTCCACAGGCTGTAGATTAAATGGTTATGGGGCTTCCTCTGGGCGACGAGTGAGAGTAGAATTTTGGCTCTGTTAACGCTCGTGTCCGGGTATTGGGTGATTGGGCGCGACGGATTTTTCGTAGGATGGGAGCAAAGGCAGCCGTGCCGCATCAGATTTGGCATCAGTGTCTGGAGATACTCAGGGATGAGTTCCCGGCTCAACAATTCAACACCTGGCTGAGGCCTCTTCAGTCGGAACGGCGCGAAGGCCAACTGACGTTATTTGCGCCCAACCGCTTTGTTATGGACTGGGTGAATGAAAAATATCTGGTCCGGATTGAAGAGGTTCTCAAGGACCTTGAAGGTGGGCAGGCGCCGCGAGTCAGCGTGCGGGTCGGATCGGCGCCTAGAAATGAGGCGCTGGTAGCCAGTGCGGGCAAGGCTCCGGTGAAACCGGCGGCGCAGGAAGAGGTTGGTCCGGTTAGTCAGGAAGAGCAGGGCGTTGCGGCAAGTGCTGCGGACCGGCGACCAAAGTTTGGTGGTTACAGTGGACGCCGTTCGGTTCAGGTGGAAGGCGGAATTGCTCACCAGAGTTTTCTCAACGAAGGCTTTACATTTGATACCTTTGTAGAAGGCAAATCGAATCAGCTTGCGCGGGCGGCGTCGATGCAGGTTGCGGAAAATCCCGGGGGGGCCTACAACCCGCTTTTTCTGTATGGCGGGGTCGGTCTCGGTAAAACCCATCTGATGCATGCCATTGGCAATGAGATAGTGCGTAGGAATCCGGGTGCCAAGGTTGCCTATTTAAGATCGGAACGCTTTGTGGCGGATATGGTGAAAGCGTTACAGTTGAACGCGATCAGTGAGTTCAAGCGCTATTACCGGTCGGTGGACGCCCTGTTGATTGACGATATCCAGTTTTTTGCCCGCAAGGAGCGTTCCCAGGAGGAGTTTTTTCACACGTTCAATGCTCTTCTGGAAGGGGGCCAACAGGTTATTGTGACCTGCGATCGGTTTCCAAAAGAGATCGTGGATATGGAAGAACGCTTAAAATCCAGGTTTGGCTGGGGCCTTACGGTGATGGTCGATCCACCGGAATTGGAAACCCGGGTGGCGATCCTGATGAAAAAAGCGGATCAGGTCAATGTTCGACTGAGCAGTGAAGCGGCATTCTTTATTGCTCAGAAAATCCGATCGAACGTTAGGGAGCTGGAAGGGGCCTTACGCCTGGTGATAGCGAATGCTCACTTCACTGGTTCGGAAATAACACCGCCCTTCATTCGCGAGAGCCTTAAGGACTTGTTAGCACTGCACGAAAAACAGGTCAGTCTGGACAATATTCAGCGTACTGTGGCGGAGTATTACAAAATAAAGGTGGCAGACCTGCTGTCGAAGCGCAGAACCCGTGTGGTTACGCGCCCTCGTCAGGTGGCCATGTCCCTCTCGAAAGCGCTGACCAATCACAGTCTTCCTGAAATCGGTGACGCATTTGGCGGCAGGGATCACACCACTGTCTTGCATGCTTGCCGAAAAATTGTCGAACTGCAGGAAACGGATCCGAACATTCGGGAAGACTATCAGAACTTTATGCGGCTGTTGACAACCTGAGGAGCGGGTGTACGGCAGCGGTCGATTTACTTTACTCACCCACGAGAATGCTGAGTGCCATGAAACTGACGATCAGCCGAGAATCCTTATTAACTCCATTGCAGTCCATAGCGGGTGTAGTGGAAAGGAAACAAACCATGCCGGTGCTGTCCAATGTGTTGCTGGTGGCTGAGGACAACTCCCTCACGCTGACCGGAACCAACATGGAGGTGGAACTGATAGGACGGGTAGCGCCGGTTCATGTGGATCAGCCGGGCAAAATCACCGTTCCGGCGCGTAAACTGTCGGACATTTGCCGGGCGCTTGGCGAGGAGTCGCCGATCGAGTTGGCATTGGAAGGGGATAGGCTGCATCTGCGCTGTGGCGCCAGTCATTTCACTCTGGCCACCCTGCCGGCTGAACACTTTCCCAATGTTGAGGACGAAGCTGAAAGCTTCCGGTTGGAAGTGCCCCAGATCGATCTGGGTAAGATGCTGGATGCTACCGCCTTTGCGATGGCCCAGCAGGACGTGAGGTATTATCTCAACGGCCTGTTGCTCGAAGTGGACACGGACCATGTCAGAACCGTGGCAACGGACGGACATCGGTTGGCGATGTCACATCTGGATGTGGTGACCGGTTGCCCGGAACTGCGTCAGGTGATTGTGCCGCGTAAGGGTGTGCTGGAACTGGCGAGGCTCCTGGACGATGTGCAAACGCCGGTGACCCTCGTGATCGGCGAGAATCATTTGCGGGCCACAGTAGGGGCTTATACGTTCACGTCCAAGCTTATTGAGGGCAAGTTCCCCGACTATAACCGGGTGATCCCCCGGGGGGGCGATAAAGTCGTACTTGCGGACCGCCTCACACTCAAGAATACCCTGCAGAGAGCGGGTATCTTGTCTCACGAAAATATTCGGGGCGTCAGGCTGAATCTTGCGCCGGATGAACTCCAGGTATTTGCCAATAATCCGGATCAGGAACAGGCGGAGGATGCCCTGCCCGTGGAATATCAAGGGGAACCTTTGCAGATCGGATTCAATGTGGGTTATCTGGTGGACGTGTTGAACGCCCTCGACGATGACCAGGTAAAACTTACCCTGGCCAATCCCAACAGCAGCGCACTGATCGAGTCACAGAGTGATACCAGCTGTCTCTATGTGGTTATGCCCATGCGGTTGTAAAGATAACCGCCCTATTTTATCGGTCTGCGCTCAACCCATACCTTTAATTCCAAAATGGAATCCAGTTTCAAAGGGAGCAACTGCTATGAGCTCACTGAGTAATGGTGTCAAAGGCGTCTTTAGAATTGGTCAAACGGCCACTGTGTTGGGGCGTACCGGTGTAAACTGGCTCCGGGGTGATCGTCCGCCTGTGCCACGGCTGCTGCGGGAAACCTTTGAATCTCTTGGAGCGACCTATATCAAACTGGGTCAGTTCATCGCGAGCTCACCGACCTTTTTTCCCAAAGAGTATGTGGAAGAATTCCAGAATTGTCTGGATCGAACCCCCAGCCTGCCTTTTGGCGTGATGAAACGGATTCTCCGGGAAGAGCTGGGCCGCCCTATCGACGAGGTATACGCGGAAATCGATCCTGTTCCTCTGGCGTCGGCGTCCATCGCGCAGGTACATGCGGCCCGCTTGCATACGGGCGAAGACGTGGTGATCAAGATCCAGAAACCCGGTGTGGAAAATATTCTGCTAACCGATCTTAATTTTCTTTATTTGTCGTCCCGTATTCTCGAGACCCTGGCACCCCAGATTTCCTGGACATCGCTTTCGGGTATTGTGGAGGAAATCCAGCGAACCATGATGGAAGAATGCGATTTCATCAAGGAAGCCAACAATCTCAAGGTGTTCCGCCAGTTCCTGCTGGATACCCACAATGAAGAAGCAACGGTACCCCTGGTGTATGAAAATTGCAGCACTCGCCGGGTTCTGACAATGGAACGCTTTTATGGCGTTCCCCTCACCGACCTGGAAAGCATTCGCGGTTATGCCCGTGATCCTGAGCGGACGCTCATTACCGCGATGAATACCTGGTTCTCCAGTTTGACCCAATGCGATTTTTTCCACGCGGACGTGCACGCCGGTAATCTTATGGTGCTCAGGGACGGTCGCGTCGGCTTCATTGATTTCGGCATTGTCGGTCGTATCAAACCGGACACCTGGCAGGCGGTCTCCGATTTTATATCAGCGGTCATGGTGGGCAATTTCGAAAGCATGGCGGAAGCCATGATTGGAATAGGCATTACCCGTGAGACGGTGTCTGTTCAAAACCTCGCGCGGGATTTACGTAAACTCTATCAGCAAATGGACGGTATGTTGCCCGATGAAGCCTATGGCGCTGAGCAAGCGGAAGATGACGTCAACAACATTTTAATGGACATGGTTCGGGTCGGCGAAAGTCATGGCCTGCACTTTCCAAGAGAGTTTGCGTTGTTGTTGAAGCAGTTCCTCTATTTCGATCGCTATGTGCACATACTCGCTCCTGAAATGGACGTATTCATGGACGAGCGGCTCAGTCTGTTGCATTGATGGTATTTTGGGTGGTTGCGTTGCTTTGAAGAGCGCGCAACCTGGCATCATTGATTATTCGATATCCGGTCCGAGACGTTCCCCTTTATGGCGCTGGTAAAGCTGCAAACGGACAATTTCCGTAATCTGGTAAGCGCGCCGAACTCATTCTCCCCCTCAGTGAATTTGCTCTACGGTGAAAACGGTAGCGGCAAGACCAGTTTTCTGGAGGCTATCGGCTATCTCGGTCTTGGGCGCTCATTCCGAATCAATCGGCATCAGGCTGTATGCCGACACGGCGCGACGCGCTTTGTGGTGTTTGGCGGTCTTGACTCGGGTCTGATTGATACCCCGGCAGCCGGACCGGATTATCAAGGCCTCGTTCACCGCCTGGGTATTTCCCGGGACATCAGCGAAAAAGAAACTCGGCTCAAGGTGGATGGCGAAGCGGTAAAGAGTCTTTCTGCTCTGGCAAAGCAATTGCCTGTGTCGGTCATTGATCCGGGAGTGTTCGACATTGTCGCGGGAGGGCCAGGTAAGCGTCGTCAGTTTCTGGATTGGGCTGTGTTCCACGTGGAACCTTCGTTCGCGGGAATCTGGCAGCAGTGTCAAAGAGTGACATCGCAGCGGAATCAGATCCTGAGAAATGGTAGGATAGACGATGATTTGATGCGGGTATGGGACCGGCAGTACTCAACCTTAGCAACCGAGGTAACGACTGCCCGACAGCGGGCGTTCGGTCTGTTTCTGCAAGCGTTCGATGCACTGGTTCGGCAAATCGATGCACCCTGGATAGACGGCATGAAAATGGCGTTTTATCCCGGCTGGGACCCAGCGACTCCTCTGGTTGAAGTGCTTCAGAGCCATAGAGACCAGGAATGCCGCATGGGCCATACACTGTACGGCCCGAACCGTGCTGATCTGCGTTTGCGCTTTCAGGGCAGACCCGTATCAGAGACATTTTCTCGTGGCCAACAGAAAACACTCGTGATTCTGATGAAAATTGCTCAAGGCATGGTGTTAAGCCAGCTGGGCAAGCAGGTGACGTTTTTGTTGGACGATATTAACGCGGAACTTGATGAAGATCATCGAGCCATGCTGGCTGAAAAACTCCGTGAATTAGGGTGTCAGGTTTTCATGACATCCATAGAACGGCCTCAACCCGATAAGTTGTGGCAAGAGACCATGCCCGAATTCAAAATGTTCCACGTGGAACATGGCGAATTAACGGAAGAATGATTTAGCGCTTCAGGAGCGTCGCAATGACAGAATCGAGTTACACTTCCTCCAGTATCAAAGTTCTCAAAGGCCTTGATGCGGTTCGCAAACGGCCCGGCATGTACATCGGTGATACCGACGACGGCACTGGCCTGCACCATATGGTCTTCGAATTGGTGGATAACTCCATTGATGAAGCCTTGGCAGGCCATTGTTCCGAGATCGGGGTGGTTATTCACGCCGATGAATCGGTCACGGTTCGTGATAACGGTCGGGGTATACCGGTCGATCTGCACGAGGAAGAAGGTGTCTCAGCCGCCGAAGTGATCATGACCGTACTTCATGCAGGCGGTAAATTTGACGCTAACAGCTACAAAGTTTCCGGTGGCCTTCACGGCGTGGGCGTATCCGTTGTCAATGCTCTATCCGCGAAATTGAAACTTACCATCCGTCGCGACCAGAAAGTCTACGAGCAAACCTATACTCATGGTGTACCTGACAGCGATCTGCACAAAGTGGGTGATACTGAACGCAGCGGCACCGATGTGCACTTCATCCCCTCTCCCGAAACCTTTACGCACATTGAATTCCATTACGATATTCTGGCGCGCCGGCTGAGAGAATTGGCGTTTTTGAATAGCGGCGTTCGGATTCGCCTGCAGGATGAACGCAGTGGTAAGGAAGAGATATTTGAATACGAAGGGGGGCTCAGGGCGTTCGTTGAGCATCTCAACGCTCATAAAACGCCCATCAACCGCGTCTTCCATTTCATTAATGAAAGAGAAGACGGCATTACGGTGGAAGTGGCCATGCAGTGGAACGATGCCTTCCAGGAAAATCTTTACTGTTTTACCAATAATATTCCTCAAAGGGACGGCGGCACACACCTGGCCGGTTTCCGGGCCGCTCTTACCCGTTCGCTGAACAATTATATCGAACACGAGGGCATTGGTAAGAAAGCGAAAGTCAGTACGACAGGCGACGATGCCCGGGAAGGTTTGACGGCTATCGTCAGTGTTAAAGTACCGGATCCGAAGTTTTCGTCTCAGACCAAAGATAAGCTTGTGTCATCCGAGGTTAAAACCGCAGTGGAACAGGAACTTTACCTGTCCTTTGCCGATTTTCTGAAAGAGCAGCCCAGCGAAGCCAAGTTGATCGTCAATAAGATGGTTGAAGCAGCCAGGGCCAGGGAAGCGGCTCGTAAGGCGCGGGATATGACCCGTCGCAAGGGCGCGCTGGACATTGCCGGTCTGCCCGGTAAGCTCGCGGACTGCCAGGAAAAAGACCCGGCCCTGTCCGAACTGTTCATTGTGGAGGGCGACTCTGCCGGCGGCAGCGCCAAGCAGGGTCGTGACCGTAAGACCCAGGCTATTTTGCCGTTGAAGGGCAAAATCCTGAACGTGGAAAAAGCCCGTTTCGACAAAATGTTGTCCTCGGTTGAGGTGGGAACCCTGATTACGGCGCTTGGCTGCGGCATTGGCCGGGAGGAATTCAATCCCGAAAAGCTACGTTATCATTCCCTCATTATCATGACGGACGCTGATGTGGATGGCTCGCATATCCGGACGCTCCTGCTGACCTTTCTCTTTCGTCAAATGCGCGAAATCATTGAGCGTGGCCACGTCTTCATTGCCATGCCGCCCCTGTATAAGGTTAAGCGGGGCAAACAGGAGCAATATCTGAAAGACGAAAAAGCCAAGGAAGCCTACCTGACCCAGACCGCTCTGGAAGGCGCCCAGCTTTATGTGAATCCGGATGCGCCGCCGCTGAAGGATTCGGCCCTGGAAACCATGGTCAAGGATTATCAGGCTGTCATGGCCATGATTAGCCGGCTTTCCCGGGCCTATCCGGCGAAGGTGCTGGAACAGATGCTGAGCAACGTCACGCTCAAACTGGACGATCTTAAAGACGAGGAAAAGGTCGCCCGCTGGGTCGCGCGCCTGGGAGACGGTCTGGATCTGGACACCCGCACGGGAACCAAATACACCTTCACTGTGACCAAAGACGAGGAACGCAACCTCTACCTGCCGAAAGTTGAAATCTACGTTCACGGTATTCCCCACATCCACGTGTTCCGCCATGATTTCTTCGAGTCTTCGTCTTATGCGGCCATTGCCAAAATGGGCGAGACCCTGGATGGATTGGTGGAAGATGGCGCTTATATTCAGCGTGGTGAGCGTAAGCAGACGGTGTTGAGTTTCGCGGGTGCTCTGGCGTGGCTGATGAAAGAGGCATCTCGTGGTCTCAATATCCAGCGGTACAAGGGCTTGGGTGAGATGAACCCGGAGCAGCTCTGGGAAACCACCATGGATCCGGAGACCCGGCGCATGATGAAAGTAACGATCGAAGACGCTTTCGGTGCCGACCAGATTTTCACCACCCTGATGGGCGATGAAGTTGAGCCGCGTCGGGCGTTTATTCAGAGTAACGCCTTGCAGGTAACGAATCTGGATGTTTAACAGGAAACTCACTGGCTTCCGACCACAGTAATGTCATAAAAAAAGCGGCCATGGGCCGCTTTTTTTATTTAAAACAACTGGTTAAGTCAAATTTTGATAATAAGCCCACATTATTTCGAGGGTTCGTCCGATTGTTCCGGTTGCGGCGCGATCTGGGGCGAAAGTACCTCTTCCAGTGTGTATCCTGTGAGCTGCCGAATGGTTCGCCACAGATAGTAAAAGATCGCTAACATCATGATCATGGACGGAATGGCGATCATGGGATAACTGACCAGGGTCATTCGCCCCAACTCTTCATTAAACGCGGTGGTTCCAGAGTCACTGGTGACAATCCACTTGGCCAGAACATAATTCATAATGGATGAAAACAGGAAAGTTCCACTGAAATAGTAACTCGCTTTGAGCAAGCGGTCTGCCAGCACGTCCTCAGTACCCTTCTCTTTCAGCTTACGCTGAATCTTGTCTACATTAAGCACCGCCGGATTGTACAGCAGCGTTTTGACCAAGGGGTACCTGGTGCGGGTGGACACCAGCACGGCAATGCCGATAACGGCCGGTACCGCGGCTTCCTTGATGGCGAGCCATTGTGCATCCAGCGCCAGCAGGCCAATGCCGCCGGTCAGGCCGACGCTGATGACACCCAGCACTGCGATGAAATTGTACTTGCGGTATTTGAACAGCTCGAACAGCCCCCAGCTCAGGGGAAAGGCCAGGCCAATAATCAGTGCCCAACTGGCGCCCAGATAGTCAGCGCCACTCAGTTTCATCAAGATCACGGACGGAATGATGATACTGACCAGTAAATCGATCCAGGGCCTTGGCTTATGGGAGGGTGTTTCAGTATTGGTGCTGGGCATAAATAACCTGCTTTGAATCTGGAGAAGACAGACGGCTCCAGACGAATGAACCTGAACCACAGTATACGACGGATCGTCTGGTGATCGAAGAAGCTGGGTAATGAGTAAAACCCGAATCCTGGGTCAGATCAATATCCCAATAACAGAATGCTGATCCAGTGAACCATGGGCCCCGGGTATAGGCCAAGGAATATTACCAGGACCGCAAGCAGGATCACCACCAGGCCACCGGCCTGTGCGGCCCAATCCGGGGTCGCGTCGCGTCGGCGCATGCCCGGCTCCACCAGGTAAAGGGTGACCATTACCCGGAGATAGTAAAACAGACCGATGGCACTGCCCAGGATAATGCCGCCCAGGAGCCACCATTGGTTGGCGTCGACCGTCAGGGCAATGATATAAAATTTGCCGATAAAGCCGGCGGTGAAAGGGATGCCGGCAAGAGATAGCATGCTCACGGTGAGTACGGCAGCCAGATAGGGCCGGCGCCAGAACAGGCCGCGGTAATGGTGCAGCGCAGCCGCATCCTCACCGGTATAGGGGCTGGAGATGAGGGTTACCACACCAAAGGCCGCCAGGGTGGCTACCAGGTAGGTCACCATGTAGACGCCGGTGGTTTCGACCGCGAACTGGTTACTCACCACCAAGGTGGCCATGAGATAGCCGAAATGGCCAATAGAGGAATAGCCCAGCAGCCGCTTCAGGTTCGGCTGCTGCAAGGCCAGCAGGTTGCCGCCTAGCATTGTAATCAAGGCAAGCACGGTGAGCGTGTCCAGGAACCAGGCACCCTGGAAGGCTGGCGCCAACAAGACCAGCCGCAGAAGCACCACGAATACGGCGAGTTTACTGACCGAGGCCAGGAAAATGGTTGCCGGGCCTGGTCCGCCCTCATAAACGTCCGGCGTCCAGAGGTGGAAAGGCACAATGGACAGTTTGAAGCCCAGCCCGACCAGCATCATTCCGGCACCGGCCAGACTGACCAGGTTTTCACCGGCGCCAATGCCAAGCGCCGATACCAGCCCCTCGAAGTCCAAACGGCCGGTCTGGGCATAGAGCAAGGCCATACCGAATAACAGAAAGGCGGTTCCAGCCGCGGACAGCACCAGGTATTTTATGCCTGCTTCAAGGGACCGGCGCTCCCGGAAACTGTAGGCCAGCATGCCATACAGCGGCATGGACATCAGTTCCAGCCCGAAAAACAGGGATGCCAGATGGCTACTGGACACCAGAATCATGGCCCCGGCGGCACCAATCAGCAGGAGAAGGTAAAACTCCTCTTTGGGCCCGCGATAACCGGCCAGGTAAGCGTGAGCGATGGTGGCGCAGGCGAGTGTCGAGACCAGAATCATGCCGGATGCCAGAAGTGCGAGACCGTCGATGATCAACAACGGCGTTTCGACCCGGCCCATGGTGCCGACGAGGAAGAGCGACAACAGGGCCAGGTTCAGCCCCAGGGTGGTGACCAGGACGGTGCCGCTGTGAGCCCGGCGCCAGGCAATGCCGAGCATGACCAGGACCGCAAAAGCGCTGACCAGAATGACCGGCGTCAAGGCGAGCAGGTTATTCAATGTCAGCATTATTCCACCCCTCCTGCCGGCAGGACAGGCTGAGCCGGCACAGCTTCCTGAAACAGCGCCTGGACGTGAATCATGGTGGCTTGGGTGGTATCAAGTAACGGTTGCGGGAAGAGGCCAAACACCAGCACCAGCGCCACCAGAATCAGCATCATGCCGTATTCCCTGACATCAAGACCGGCCAGGGGGTTATCCGCCCTTGCCGGACCGAAATGTACCCGCTGCATCAATAACAGGCCATAAATCGCGGCCAGGACCATGCTGCCGGCACCGAACACCACGATGACCGGCGCGACCGGGAAGGTGCCAAACAGGATCATGAATTCACCGACGAAATTGGCGGTGCCTGGCAGCCCTAATGCCGCTGCCACAAACACAAGCGTAAAGCCGGGCAGGCCGGTAACGCGGCCCCAGAGACCGCCCATCTGGCTCATCTGCCGGGTATGCACGCGCTCGTAAATCTGGCCGCTCAGTATGAAGAGCCCGGCTGACGAGAAGGCGTGTGCCAGCATCAGGACGACCGCGCCTTGCAGCGCCAGTTCCGAACCGGAGTAAATGGCAATCAGCACAAAACCCATGTGAGAGATGCTGGTGTAGGCGATCAGCCTTTTTATGTCCTCCTGCCCGCAAGCCAGAATGGCGCCATAGAAAATACCCACCAGGCCGAGCGTCATGGCAATCGGGGCGAAATCGGCAGAGGCTTCGGGAAAAAATGGCAGTGCGAACCGCAGCATGCCGTAAGCGGCGGTTTTCAGCAGTATACCGGCCAGATCAACACTGCCGGCGGTCGGCGCCTGGGCATGGGCGTCCGGCAACCAGCCGTGCAGTGGCACGACTGGCAGCTTGACCGCGAAAGCGATGAAAAAGGCCAGCATCAAAATCGTGGCGGTGCTTCCCGAAACCTGGGTCTGTAACAGCGCCTCGTAACTGAACGAAAATTGCCCGGTGTCGCTGTAATTGATGAACACCATGGCGAGAATGCCCGCCAGCATCAGCAGCCCGCTGGCCTGGGTGTAGATGAAGAACTTGGTGGCCGCCCGGATGCGGCTCTTGCCGCCCGAGCCGCTGTGGCCCCAGAGCGCAATCAGGAAATACATGGGCACCAGCATCATTTCCCAGAACAGGAAAAACAGGAAAAGGTCGATGGCGAGAAACACGCCCACCACGCCACCCAGTATCCACAAGAGATTGAGGTGGAAAAAGCCGACCCTGGCCCCTATTTCGTGCCAGGAGCACAGCACCGCCAGGGCACCGAGGAAACCGGTAAGACCGACCAGCACCAACGACAGACCATCCACAGCCAGATGCACGCTGATGCCGAACCGGGGAATCCAGTCCATGCGCCACTCAAGGCCCCAGCTTAAGGATTCGCCGGTGGCCGGCACCTGCAGCGCATAATCGCCCAGCCACCAGAGCACCAGAGTGATGCCCAGTACAAACAGCATGGTGGCCAGCGCAATCCAGCGCGGCGCCTGTTCACCCCAGCGATCGGCCTGCCAGCATAGCAAACCCCCGAGGAAGGGAATCAGAATCAACCAGAGCAGTATCATGATGGCCTCCCGGAGTTCAGCACGCCGTTGTTGAGCAGCTTGGGCCGCGGCAGTGTCGCATCCGTATTTTTGTTCAGGGCCTGGTCCGGCAATTCCGTGAGGTTCATTGTCATGAGCCGGCACTCGGGGCCAACACCAGGCTGGCGAGGATCAGGACGGCGCCTGCAACCATGAAAGCCGCGTAGCCCCGCACCCTGCCCGTCTGGCTCCGGGTAAACAGGCTGTTCAGCCATAGGGCCAGGGCCGCCGACAGGCTAATCAGGCCATCAATCAGGTCACTGCGCAGCCAGCGCACTATCCTGCGGAAGGGCTGAACCAGAACCCGCTCAAAAAAAGTGTCGAAGCCCCAGGCGTTGCGCCAGAGCCGCCAGAGGCTGGCACCCAGGCCCTGCTGGGCCTCTGCCTCAAGCCACTGGCGCCGGAAAAAGAACAACCACCCGCTCAAGCCAATGCCAATCAATACGATCGCGCTGGCCACCAGTTCCAGGGTGGTGTGACCGGCCTCGGTCTGATCACCCGGGGCGAGAGGGAACAACTCGGACAGGCCGGGATAAAGCCAGGCGCCCAGAAAGGTAGACAGTACCGCCAGCACCAGTAACGGCAGGCTGTGGGCCAGGCCGGACCCGGGGTGAGCGTTTTCGGCATTGGCACTGGCCGCCGGGCCGTGAAAGGTCCGAGCAATCAGCCGGACGGTGTAAAGGCAGGTCAGCAGCGCGCCGAGCAGGCCGGCGAGCATCAAGCCGGAGCGATCCGCCGCCAGTGCCTGCCAGAGGATTTCATCCTTGCTGTAAAAACCGGCACTGATCAGCGGCAAGGCCACGAGAGCGGCGCCGCCCACCAAAAAGCCGCCATAGGCCAGTGGCAGCCGGCGCCAGAGCCCACCAAGCCGGCCCATGTCCTGTTCGTGGTGGGTACTGACAATCACTGCCCCCGCGGACAGGAACAGCAGGGCCTTGAAGAAGGCGTGGGTGACCAGGTGGAAAATGGCGGCGTCAAATGCGCCTACCCCCAGCGCCAGGAACATATAGCCGATCTGACTCATGGTGGAGTAGGCTAAAACGCGCTTGATGTCGGTCTGGGCCAGGGCGGCAAAGGCGGCCAGTAACAGGCTCAGGGCGCCGATGACACCGACCAGGTAGAGTACATCCGGCGCCAGCTCGAAGATGCCGTGGAGTCGGGCGATCAGGTAAACACCAGCGGTTACCATGGTCGCCGCGTGGATCAGGGCCGAGACCGGCGTGGGGCCGGCCATGGCGTCTGGCAACCAGGTGTGCAGCGGGACCTGGGCCGATTTGCCCAGTGCGCCGCCGAGGACCAGCAAGGCTGCGATTTCCACCGTGGTACTGCCCTGTTTCCAGACCTCCGGTGCCCGCACCAGAATTTCACTGATGTTGAGGGTGCCCAGTTCCCAGAAGATGAGAAATAGCCCGAGGGCGAGAAAGACATCGCCCATACGGGTGACAATGAACGCCTTGAAGGCAGCGTGACCGTTGGCGGACGTCTGGTAGTAATAACCGATAAGCAAATAACTGCACAGGCCGACCCCCTCCCAGCCCAGATACAGCAACAATAGATTGTCCCCCAAGACCAGCAACAGCATGCTGAACACGAACAGGTTCATGTAGGCATAAAAGCGGGTACTGCCTTCATCGCCCTCCAGATACCAGGCCGCGAAAAGGTGGATGAGGAAACCGACGCCGGTAACGACTGCCATCATCACCAGGGAAAGACCGTCCAGGGCAAGGCCGATGGTGGGCTGGAAGTTACCGACCCGGATCCAGGTCCAGAGCGTCAGATTCTGCGCGCTGCCATCGCCGGACAGGAACCCGATCGATACCAGAGCGGTCACCAGCGCTGCCAGCCCGACAGTGGTTACGCCTATGACAGTGCTTCCCCGAACGCCAAATGCCCCCTGGGACAACGCCAGAATCAGAGTCCCGGCCAGCGGCAGCAGAAAAGTCAGGGGTAGCAACTGGGTCATGAATGGCTCCATTATCCACGCATCCGGCTGGCGGCATCGATGTCCAGAGTTTTGAAACGGTTATACAGCTGTATCAACAGGGCCAGGCCGACACTGGCCTCGGCTGCCGCCAGGGTAATCACCAGCAAAAACATGGCCTGGCCTTCGGGCTGGCCCCAGGCGGTGCCGGCCACGATAAACGCCAATCCGGCCGAGTTCAGCATGATTTCCAGACTCATCAGGATGAACAGCATGTTGCGGCGGACCATCAGACCCGCCAGGCCCAGCACGAACAGAATGGCGGCCAGAATCAGGCCATGCTCCATGGGGATGCCGTTCATCGGCTTCTGCCCTTGCTGGGGCTTGTTGCCGTATTTTCGGCGCCCGGCCCCAGGCGCCCGACGTGGGAGGCTGTCACAAGAGCCGCCAGTAACAGCATGGCGGCCAGCTCCACCACCAGAAGCCAGGGCCCGAACAGTGTGATGGCCACTGCTTTGGCGGTCAGCAGGTCACCGGTGATGACCGGGCCGGCCTCACCACCGAGCAGAAGGGTCAAAAGCAGGGCCAACAACAGGCCGGCGAGCAGCGATGGGCCTATCCAGGTTCCGGGTTGCAGCCAGAGTTTTTCCTGTTGTCGGGCCTCGCCTCCCAGATTGAGCATCATCACCACGAACACGAACAGCACCATGATGGCGCCGGCGTAGATGATGATTTCCAGAACCCCGGCAAAAGGCGCACCCAGCGCGAAAAACACCAGCGCCACGGCCAGTAACGAAATAATGAGATAAAGCACCGCATGGACCGGACTGGTGCCAGTGATCACACCCAGCGTCGCCAGCACAGCGATAAACCCGCTCAGATAGAATGCAATTGCCATAGATTCCGCTCCATCCTGGTTATTCCGGCGCCATTCAACCGTCGCAATTAAACCATTTGCATTGTCGTGTCGGCCGCCGCTGTCAAAGCAGGGGCCTGCCCTCAGGGCAGCAGTGTTTTTACGTCAATGGGCTCTTTCTCATTTTGGGCTTTGCCTTTGTCTTTGCCGCCAATGGCCATGCCCGCAACCTTATAGAAATGGTAGTCGTGGTCCTTGCCCGGCCCGTTGATCAGCAGGTCCTCTTTTTCATAGACCAGCTCCTGACGCTTGTACTCGCCCATTTCAAAATCCGGCGTGAGCTGGATTGCGGAGGTGGGACAGGCCTCCTCACACATGCCACAGAAAATGCACCGTGAAAAATTGATGCGAAAAAATTCCGGGTACCAGCGGCCGTCGTCCTGCTCGCCTTTCTGCAGCGAAATGCAATCCACCGGACAGGCTACCGCGCAGAGGTTGCAGGCCACGCAGCGTTCCTCGCCGTCCGGATCCCGGGTCAGCACAATGCGGCCGCGGAATCGGGGCGGCAGGTACACTTCCTGTTCGGGATAATTCACCGTTTCCCGTTTGGCAAAGCTGTGTCCGAGCACGATGCCCATCGTGCGAATCAGTGACCAGGTCCCTTCGGTTAACAGTTTAAACACGGGTTCTCTCCTTCTAGCCCGGAACCAGTAATACAACGGCGCCGGTGACCAACAGGTTGATCAGGGTCAGCGGCAGGCAGACTTTCCAGCCGAAACTCATTACGCGGTCGTAGCGCGGCCGTGGCAGTGACGCCCTCAGTAATACAAAAAACATCAGAAAGGCGCCGGTCTTCAGGGCAAACCAGACGATGGGCGGCAGCCAGGGGCCGTGCCAGCCACCGAAAAACAGAGTGACGATCAGTGCTGACACCAGAAGCATCCCCACATACTCCCCAATAAAGTACATGCCGAACTTCATGCTGGAATACTCAACATGGTAGCCGTCCGCCAGCTCCTGCTCCGCCTCGGGCTGGTCGAAGGGATGACGGTGGGTGACCGCGATACCGGCAATCAGGAAAGTCAGGAAGCCCAGGAACTGGGGAATCACGAACCAGACATCTTCCTGGGCAGCGACGATATCGCGCATGTTGAACGAGCCGGTCATGGCGACCACGCCCATGACGGCCAGGCCGATGAACACCTCATAGGACAGGGTCTGGGCGGACGCGCGCATGGCGCCAATGAGGGCGTATTTGTTGCCGCTGGCCCAACCGCCAAAGAGCACCGCGTAAACGTTGATACCGGCCATGGCGAAGAAAAACAGCAGGCCGATGTGAAGGTCCGCCACGCCCCAGCCGGGGGTAATGGGGATGATGATGAAGGCCAGCAGCAGGGACGCCATGGCGATGCCCGGCGCCAGCACGAACAGCACACGGTCGGAAAACGGCGGTATCCAGTCCTCCTTGAAAAAAATCTTGATCATGTCGGCGATCAACTGCAGCAAGCCAAAGGGCCCGACCCGGTTGGGGCCGTATCGATCCTGCCAGAGACCCAACAAGCGCCGCTCCACGATGGTCATGACCGCGCCCAGAAGCACCGCGCCCAGCAGTATGATCAGTGCCTGGGTCATGGCCCAGAGGTTCGCCGTCAGTTGCGGGGTGAACCAGCTCACGGGCGCCCTCCTCTGGTATCGGCCTGCTGTTGCCTGGATCGGGGGGCGGGCTGCAGCTCAACCATCAGGCCGTTGACCAGCCCGGGGTGAACGCCGGTGGGCAGGCCCAGGAGGCCCTGGGGCCAGTCCGGCTCGACTTTTGCCGGCAGGCTGTGACTCAGGACGTTGCTGGTGAGGGTTAACGGGTCGCCGTCACTCACGCCGAGGGCGTCGGCGTCGTCCCCGGACAGGGTCAAATACGCCGGGGTTGTGCGTTCCATGATGGGCTCGGCACGGTTGGAGGTTTCCTCCCCGCCAAAGAGCCGGGGCAATACGGCCAGTCGCCACTGGCCTTTGACCGCAGCGAAGGCGTCCGGAATCTGTCGGTGGTAATGGTAATGACCGGGCACGGGTTCGAGCAACCGGAAACCGGGATCGCCACCCCGAAGGTGCCCACCCACTTCATCGGTAAACTTGTTCCAGGCAGACGGCGAATTCCAGCCTGGCGCCCAGGCAAAAGGCACCTGCTGGCGCGGCTTGTCATAACCGCTGTAGCCTTCCATGGAGAACGCGAAGGCGGTGTCCTGGTCCTGGGGGACCCGGGGTTCGGCCACGTTCTGGTTGGCCCGCATCGAGGTGCGGCCGCTGTAACGGTGAGGTTCCCGGGCCAGTTGCAGGCCGTCGATGCGGAAATCCGATCCGGGCGCGGCGCCGAGAATGCCAAGCAGGGCCGGATGTTTGGTGGCGCAGTCGCGGGTGACCTCGTCCAGTAGAACCTCGGTAACCGGCTCCCGGCGAAGACTGGCGCCCAGGGCGTGGAGCCAGCGCCAGCTTTCATGAATACGGCTCTCAGGGCGCATATAACGCGGGTCGTAGACCTGGAAGAAACGCTGGGCGCGGCCTTCAAGGCTGACCAGGGTACCGTCGCCCTCGGCAAAACTGGCCGCCGGCAGGGCCAGATCAGCGCGATCGAGCGTCTCGGTGTGTTGGTGGTCCAGAACGACCAGAGCCTGGGTCTTGCTCAGTGCCTGATCAACCCGGTGGCGTTCGCAGCGCTGGTAGAGGTC
>JAGXLV010000058.1 GCA_018334495.1 Oleiphilaceae bacterium | reverse complement strand
GACTGGTAGGCGACCTGCCCGGTGTTGAGTTTATCATCTTTGATAAAAAAGCCGGCCTGCAGGGCTATCGCGACCTCAAGTCAGAGATGAAAGGGCGCAGTTTCGATGCCCTGCTCCACATGCAGGTAGCCTTCAGGGCGAATCTGGCGGCGGCCCTCATACCAGCCAAAATCAAGGTGGGCTATGACAAGGCGCGCAGCAAGGATCTTCACAGCCTGTTTATTAATCGCCGCATACCGTCCGCCCGGGAACAGCATGTCAGGGATTGCCTGGCCAGTTTTCTCGTGCCACTGGGCCTGGAGCCTGCGCCGCCAGAATGGGACATGCCCTTATCGGATTCAGACCAGGCTTTTGCCCGCGATCAGTTGGTAAGCGACCGGCCCAATCTGGTAATAAGCCCCTGCGCCAGTCACATTCTGCGCAACTGGCCGGCCGCACGCTATGCCGAGCTGGCTGACCACGCCATACGACAACACCGGATGAATGTCATTTTAGTAGGCAGCCCCGCACCTTTCGAAAAAGAATTTTGCGCCACAATTGAATCGGCCATGACCGAGCCCGTTCATAACATCTGTGGCAAAGACACCTTAAAGCAGCTTGCCGCTCTGCTGGGCGGGGCGGATTTGGTGGTGGCCCCTGACACCGGCCCTGCGCACATCGCCAACGCCCTCGGGACTGATGTCCTCGGGCTCTATGCCGCCAGTAACCCGCACCGGTCGGGGCCTTATAACTCGCTGCAATGGTGCGTTAATCGTTACCCGGAAGCCCTGCAGCGATTCACCGGCAAAACCGTCGCCCAGGCGCGATGGGGCGCAAAAGCGGAATACCCGGGAGCAATGGAGATGATCACGGTGGAGGATGCGGCATCCACGCTTGATCGGTGGGTTACTGAAAAACTCTAGGAAACTTCTAACAAGAGAAAATCACCGGCTAAACCACAAAGACCTCTCCAGTTTTGTCGGTGTGCTTCCGCATCGTCCGTGGCTAAAATTTCCCTTTCATTTTTCTTGATATATCCGGGCAGTCCATGGATCGTCCCTATTTCCACCGCGACTAAGACTTCCTGGCGGTATAATCCTGATAGGACTTCTCTTCCACAAACCGCGAGCCCAGAGCCAGGTTGATGTGTTTCTTGAGGGCGGCACGTTTATCGTTGGTCACGTAAACCGCTCGCGCCAGTTCAACAAAGCGGGGGCCGAAGTCCTGCGCGGCTTCCTGGTCCCGGATGTCGTCTTCGATGACCCAGAGTTGTTCGTTAACGGCCTTCAGGCGGCGGCGAAGATCGGCGATGGCTGTCTGGTCCGGCACGGCCTGGTCCCAGGTGCTGGTGAGTTCGTCCAGCTCCAGGCGAACGTTCTTCACCTTGGCGGCATCGGCGATGCGCTCGGACTTGATTTCCAGAATGGTGATTTTGTCGAGCACCTCACCAAAGGATACGGGCACTTTGATTACGTCTGCCATTAGTTTGCTCTAGACTCTCTCAAATTCGTGAATCCGACCGTGCTTTGCCACCAGGTTGTTAAAGCCGGCCGGCTTTTTCAGTAACCTCAGCTTTTCGCGTAAGACAACCAGCTGCTGTTTGCCTCGCGTTTACCTTTCACCGCATCGAAATACATGCCTTGCAGTTTTTCCGTCAAAGGCCCGCGCTTGCCAGCGCCGATAGCCCGTCCATCCAGTTCGCGAATGGGCAGAACTTCGGCGGCGGTGCCGGTAAAGAAGGCTTCGTCGGCAATATAGACTTCGTCGCGGGTAATGCGGCGCTCTTTGACCGGAATATCCAGCTCCTTGCAGAAGTCGAGAATCGTCTGGCGCGTAATGCCCTCGAGACAGGAGGTCAGCTCTGGCGTATGGAGTACGCCGTCCCGATAGATGAAAACATTCTCCCCGGAACCTTCCGAGACATAGCCTTCGTTGTCCAGCAGAAGTGCTTCCTCACAACCGCTGGCAACGGCTTCGTTCAACGCCAGCATGGAGTTGATATAGTTGCCGTTGGCTTTGGCCTTGCACATGGTGATGTTGACGTGGTGGCGGGTGAAGGAGGAGGTGCGCACCTTGATGCCCAGTTCCTTGGCTTCCGGCGACATGTAGGAGGGCCAGTTCCAGGCGGCCACCATCAGGTGTACTTTCAGGTTATCCGCGCGCAGGCCCATGCCCTCGGAGCCCAGAAATACCATGGGGCGCAGGTAAGCCTCATCCAGGTTGTTTTCGCGAACACAACGAAGTTGAGCTTCGTTGACCTGCTCTTTCGAAAACGGAATGGTGAGGTTCAGAATATGAGCCGATCGGAACAATCTGTCGGTATGCTGCTGCAGCCGAAAAATGGCCGCACCTTTATCCGTATTATAAGCGCGCACGCCCTCAAAACAGCCCATCCCGTAATGCAATGTATGCGTCAGCACATGCACTTTGGCATCGCGCCAGGGCACCATTTCACCATCCATCCAGATCAGGCCGTCGCGATCCGCCATTGACATTGCATTTGCTCCCACAGCAAGGATATTTCAGAAGGCCAACATTCTAGCAGGAAAAATCTTGCGGACGAAGGCCTCGCGCCTTGTTGAATGGCCTGATCCCGCATTGTCAAGATTGCTTCGGAGGTGAGTGGGGCTGGCTACCTAGACTTTGAGTATAATAGACTTAACTGGAAGCCTACTGCCTGGTGGCCTGTTCCATGACCCCTTACATTTTCAAGAACCCTGTACTTTTCCTGATGCTTTTATTGGCACTGCCTGCCGCGGCTATTGAACCGGAAGTCGATACGGAAGGAGCCACCCCCAGGCCGACGGCGACCTTTGCGATCCCCGATGTACCACCCTGGGGCTTTGAATCAAGTGAGGGCAAGCCGGCCGGCGTACTGGTAACGCTGACCGAGCGCCTCTCCCGCATAACCCGCATTCCGGTCGACTTCCAGCTCCGGCCCTACCGGCGTGCGATCGCCGAACTGCGCGCCGGCGATGCTGACTTCCTGATGCTGTTCGACACGCCGGGGCTTGAGGCCCCAGGCATCCGGGTAGGAACTGTCCTCGAAAGCCAAATCCTTCTTATTACCCAGGCCGGAAAGGACACCCCCGCCGATCTTGAAGCACTGGCCGGCCAATCGGTAGGTTATATTGCGGGAACGCACTATGGCGAAGCGTTTGAACAGGCGGATCATTTCGAAAAAGTATCGGTAAATAATCCCAGGCATGGGCTGGACATGCTGAGACGAGGCCGCATCTCGGCACTGATCAGCTTTGATGAGGTGGTCACCAATATCATGGACTCCCCAGAGTTCACGGAATACGATTTCAATATCCGGACCATAAGCTCAAACGTAAAAGGTCAGCTCTATATGTCCCGGGAGTTCCCTCACACGGAATATCTGCCCATTTTCAGCAAGGCCCTCGAACACATGCGCCGCAACGGCGAAATTCGGGACATTATTGAAGAAGCGAAACGATCCATGTGATGCCTGTGGTGAATTGCCATCCGCAAGCCATCGGTCATTCCTGCCAGGGCGCCAACATGACCCGATCCCACAGACTGGCGATAAAAGCGCGTTCTGAGCCGAACGAGTCGCCGCTGACCTGACTGTTCAGGTTCTGCAATGCCCGCCGGTGAATGGTGGAGCGCAGGGTTTTGTACGCTTCTATCAGCTGCTCCACTTCTTCAACCGGCAGCACGCCGGCACGGCCCAGCTCTTCCAGTTGCCGGATATTGTCGGACCACTGAGTCAGGTCCGGATGGTCCGAGGAATAGGCCAGCATGAGGTATTGCACCATGAACTCGATATCAATGATGCCGCCGCGGTCGTGCTTGATATGGAAGATTTCAGACGGACTGCCATCGCTGGGTTGAGAGGTGCCCAGGCTGGCCCGCATACGCTCGCGCATTTGCACCACCTCGGCGCGCAAGGCTTTTCGGTCACGGCGCTGGCACAGGATTTCGTGCCGCAGGCCCTCGAATGCCGCCAGGGTGTCGGGGCATCCGGCCACGCCACGGGCGCGGGCAAGGGCCTGGTGCTCCCAGGTCCAGGCATCGTTGCGCTGGTACTTTTCAAACGCGCTCAAGGCACTGACAAGAAGGCCGGAACTGCCCGAGGGGCGCAAACGCATGTCGACCTCGTAGAGCTGGCCGCTCGGCGTCTGGGTGTTGAGAATATGTACAATACGCTGACCCAGGCGGGTATAGAATACCGCGTTGTCCAGGGGCTTGGCGCCATCGGTTGACTGCTGGGGCGGCGCGTCATGAACGAACACAAGGTCCAGGTCCGAGGTATAACCCAACTCGATGCCGCCCAGTTTGCCATACCCGATGATGGCAAAATTGGTGTCGCACACCGAGCCGTCGTCACGGCGGGGGTAGCCATGACGGTTCACCAGATTGGCAAAGGCAACGGTCACCACATGATCCAGAACCACTTCGGCAATCCAGGTGAGGTAATCACTTACTTTCATCAGAGGCAGCGTACCGCGCAGTTCCGAGGCCGCCACTCTGAGATGATGAGCCTTCTTGAAATGCCGCAGGGACTCCATCTGTTCTTCCAGGTCTTCATAGGAAATCCGCAGCATTTGTTGGCGCAAGTCATCCTGCAACTCGCTCCTGGCCGGTGGGTGGTATAAGCTCCCGGCATTCAGCAGCTCATCCAGCAACAGCGGAGTCTTCGCCAACTGGTGCGCAATCCAGGGGCTTTCGCTGCACAGCCTCACCAGTTCGTTGCGGGCGCCGGGGTTCTCCTGCAGCAGAACAAAATACGCGGTCCGGCGCAGCACCGCTTCCACCAGTTGCAGTACCCGCACCAGGGTTTGCGACGGCTTGTCGACGTGGGTCAAGGCCTCCAGAAGCACCGGCATGAAGCGATTCAGGCGCCTCCGCCCCTGGGTTTGCATGGTTTGCACCGGGCGCCCGGTGCGCAGGTCGTCAATAGCTTTAAGGCTGGCGTCTGCTTCCTCGTAACCGTGCTCTTCCAGCCATTGGCTGGCCACGTCCGGCTCCATTTCACCAAGCCAGAATTCCTGCCAGCTTTCATCCAGGCTGGTTTCGTCCTGCTCGTCTTCTTCCAGCGTGATGATGTCGGCAAAATGGCGGGACACCCGCTGGCGATGGCTGTCCAGCACCGCCACAAACTCCGCCCAGGTGTTGAAGTCCATGGTCAGGGCCACCCGCGCCTGCATGATTTCAGTGTCAGGCAGTAACTGGGTCTGCTGGTCGGCTATACCCTGGAGCGCGTGCTCCAGGTTGCGCAGAAACACATAGGCATCGCGAAGTTCGCTCACCACGTCCGGCGGTAAAAGCTCGAGATTTTTCAGCTCTTCCAGAATAACAAGCAATTCCCGCTGCTGCAGGGCCCGGTCCCGGCCGCCCCGAATGAGCTGGAAGGCCTGCACCATGAATTCGATCTCCCGAATGCCGCCACTGCCCAGTTTGATGTTGTTTTCCAGGCCCTTGCGGCGGACTTCGCGATTGATCATGGATTTCATGGCGCGCAGGGATTCAAATGCGCTGAAATCAATATATTTGCGATACACGAAAGGCCTGAGGCTCTCCATCAATACCTGTGCCGCGGCCTCGTCACCGGCCACCACCCGGGCCTTGACCATGGCGTAGCGCTCCCAGTCACGGCCCTGATCCTGATAATAGGTTTCCAGAGCGTCAAAGCTCAAAGCCAGGGCGCCGCTCTGGCCATAGGGGCGCAACCGCATATCGACCCGGAAGGCAAAGCCGTCGGCGGTCATCTGGTCAAGCGCCTGGATCAGTCGCTGGCCCAGGCGAATAAAGAACTGCTGATTGTCCAGGGAGCGGCGGCCGCCATGGGTCTCGCCTTTGCTGGGGAACCCGAAAATCAGGTCGATGTCGGAGGAGACGTTCAGTTCACGGCCACCCAGTTTGCCCATGCCCAGCACGAGCATCCGCTGAGGGGCGGGTTCTCCGGTCACCGGATCCGCCCCCCAGGGTGTGCCGAGCTGTTTACAGGAATCGTCATAAAGCCAATTCAGAGCCCCCTGTATGCAGGTGTCCGCCAAAGCGCTGGTCGCGGCCAGGGTTTCGGCAAGACCGGACCAGCGCATCACATCCCGCCAGATAATCCGGAACTGGGTCTCCTGGCGGAAGAGCCTGAGGGCTTTATGCAAGGACGCCTCGTCGTTGACCGGGGCGAGGTAATCCCGCCAGCGCTGGTTCAGGAATTCGGGTGTCGCAGGTTCCCGCAGGGACAAAGCCTCAACAACCCGATCCACCGCCTCGGGATGGCGCACCAGGGTGTTCTGCAGAAACACGCTTCGGGCCATGGCCGCGGCAAGCTCATCTGCGCTGACGTCCGCCAACGCCGACTTCAGCCCCTCCTGCTCCACTTGCGACCAGGCTTCGGCCACTTCGGGCTGGAGGATTTCAGGAAGCGCCTTCCACGGCTCTGACATAGTGCAAACCCCTTTAGTCATAAATTGCAGGTACTGTATAACGAACCCCGAAACGTCTCCACCGGCCTGACAATCTCTGGCTTTGTCGCTTATGCGTCAAACGTTCACCAAAAGCTGCGTCAGGGGTGGCAAAGAGATGCCGTGATTCGGTATGAGTTTATTGCCCTGCACCGGCGCGAAGCAGCGCAAGCTGAAATCTGCCCAGGCGGGCATCCTGTAACAAGTCATGGCAATCCACAGCCCCCGGCTTGATCTGTTCACTGAGCCAGAGCCATTCCGCTCGCAAATCCAACTCTGCCGCCCTGGATTCAAACGCCGCAAGTGTCTCCATGAGACCCTCAGGACAGGTACCGGTAAGCCAGACCAGACTCAACCCCTGAAACAGCGCCTCCAGACTTGCGCTTGCGCCGGTCCACCGGGGGTCGTGCAAACCGGCAAGATAATAGCCCTGCTCCGCTTTACTGATCAGGTTCAGAAATACCGGCACCTGGCGGGAGAGCTGCGTCGCCCAGTCCAGCAGTTTTGCGTCGTCTCCGGACTTCAGCTCCAGCTCCAGTTCGCATAGGGGCCGCTCCCGGTCACCGGCGCGAATAACGCCGTGATCAAAGGCGCACTCGATAGCCGTCTGGTCATCATTGAGCATAATGACATGGCGCTCAAAGTCCGTATCGAACACAGGCGCCAGTTCACTCACATCAATACTCTTGTCGAGGGGCGTTTGCTGCAAGAGGCTCAAATCAAGATGGGCGCCCGGCACCGGCCATTCCCACTCTTGCCGGTCATGGGCGCCGTTGACGAAGGCGCCTTTGGTTTTGAGGGTCTGTATGTAGCGTCCGTCAACCGACCTGATCCGCAGGGCCACCCGGTTTGCATTGAGGTCGCCGTTCGGGGTGTCGAAATAGCGGTTGCGCAACCGCAGGCTGCCTTCGTCCCGGGCAACTCCCTCGCCTGCCAGCCAACTCAGGGCCCTGGCCAGACTCTCCTGCGTGAGTGTGAGCTTGATTTCCAGTTCCTGCGGCATAGGATTCTCTAAATTGGATGTGGGTTCAGGGTAACCGGCTGCCAGGCCCAAGTCTCGATCCTGTGCCGATATTCACGCAAGGTCCGATGACTCCAGTAAAAATGTGACAGGGCCGTCGTTGGTGAGGCCCACTTGCATGTCTGCGCCGAACTGACCGCAGCCGATCCTGTGGGCACCGAGTTGGTGTCTCGCGATCCGGATAAACTGCTCAAATAACGCCTTAGCTTGCGCTGGCGGGGCAGCGGCCGAAAAGCTGGGCCTGTTCCCTGAGCGGGTATCGGCCGCGAGGGTAAACTGCGGCACAATCAAAAGCTCGCCGCCCACCTCAACCAGGCTCTGATTCATGCGGCCCCGGGCATCAGGAAATACGCGGTAGGATAGAACTTTGCGACAAAGCGCTTGCGCGTGTGCCGGCTCATCGCCTTGTTCGATGCCCAGAAACAGCAGCAACCCGGTTGAAATCTCAGCAACCACCTCGCTGGAGACAGAGACATTCGCCTGAGTAACACGCTGGATAAGACCCTTCATTGGCTTTCCTGACCTGAGACTTCAAACCGGCGAAAGTCTAGCGATTCGACCCGCCACCCGCAAATCGGGCAGAGACTTATTCAGGCCTCTCCAACTGATCCGCCATGTCATCGCAAGCCCGAACCAGGGCGTCGATAATGGCGGGCTCCGATGCTGAATGGCCAGCGTCGCGGATGATCTTGAGATCAGCCTCCGGCCAGACTTCACTCAGAGCCGTCGCGTTGTCGAGCGGACATATCATGTCGTAGCGCCCGTGAACGATCACCCCGGGGATGCCAGCGAGGCGTTCAGCGTTCCGCAGGATCTGGTCAGGTTCAAGAAAAACGTTATTAATGAAGTAATGACACTCGATCCGGGCCAGCGCGATGGCCACATGGGGATGACCAAAATGCTCGACGACTTTGGCATTGGGATTCAGGGTGGCGCAGCGCCCTTCCCAGATGGACCAGGCTTTGGCCGCCTGAATTTGCTCCAGTTCGTTCGTGCTGGTGAGCCGGCGATAGTAGGCCGCGACGAGGTCGTTCCGCTCCGGTACCGGAATAGGCGCCACGAAATCCTCCCAGTAATCGGGAAACACCCGGCTCGCGCCATCCTGGTAGAACCAGCTGATATCTTTGGGCCGGCAAAGGAGAACCCCCCTGAGAATGAGGCCCATGACCCGTTCGGGGTGTGCTTCGGCATAGAGCAGACTGAGCGTGGAGCCCCAGCTACCGCCGAACAGCAGCCAGCGGTCAATCGCCAGAAGCTCGCGAACCCGCTCCATGTCTTCGACCAGATGCTGAGGCGTATTGCCTTCCAGTTCGGCCAGGGGCGTCGACCGGCCCGCGCCGCGCTGGTCCATGAGGATAATCCGGAAACGCTGGGGGTCGAAAAAACGTCGGTAATAATCCTGACAACCGCCACCGGGACCGCCGTGAACCACAAGCACGGGAATGCCCAGCGGATTGCCGGTTTCTTCGAGGTAAAGGTTATGAGGCGCGTCGACCGCAAGACGGTGATCAATGTAGGGCTTTATTTCTGGATAGAGAGTCAGCATGAGACACAATTCCGGACTTGGAGTGTACCGAAAGTCTACCTGAGGATGGCGGGCGAACGCATTCTTTGCGGACGAAAGCCGGGGACGGCCAGGGATAGAGACGAAATGAAGGTAAAGAAGTGGCCTCCGAACAGAGGCACACCAAAGCACAAACACTGATCAAGCGTCGTTGTCTTTACGTCCGTGAGATTCCGTGAGTGTCCGTGGCAAAAGCTCTCCAATGAATCAGCCACGGACCCTCACTGACGCTCACGGACAAAAGCAAAAACTACAATTACGCGTGGTTGGCTTTACGTCCGTGAGATTCCGTGAGTGTCCGTGGCAAAAGCTCTCCAATGAATCGGCCACGGACGCTCACTGACACTCACGGACAAAGCAAAAACAACAACCAGGTGTCGTTGTCTTTACGTCCGTGAGATTCCGTGAGTGTCCGTGGCTAATCAGTGGTGCGGCGTTGGCGCCCTTCCCTGGGCACCTCAGCCAATCAGCTAGGCTTCTTGCCTGAACGCTTACGCTGGTTTTCTTTGAGCAGCTTCTTGCGCAGACGAACCGACAAGGGCGTCACTTCCACCAGCTCGTCGTCATCGATGAACTCCAGCGCGTTTTCCAGTGTCATCCGGATCGGTGGCGTCAGCACGATGTTTTCGTCGGTGCCGGAAGCGCGCACGTTGGTCAGCTGCTTGGCCTTGGTGGGGTTGACCACCAGGTCGTTGTTGCGGCTGTGAATGCCGATCAGCATGCCTTCATAGACCTCAATGTTCGGATCAATGAACAGGCGGCCACGCTCCTGCAAGGCGAACAGGGCATAGCCCAGCGCCTTGCCGTCCACCATGGACACCAGAACGCCGTTGTTGCGGCCTTCCATCTCGCCACCCTTGACCGGGCCATAGTGATCAAAGACGTTGGTCAGAATGCCCGAACCGGAGGTCATGGTCAGGAACTGGCCACGGAAACCGATCAGCCCGCGTGCCGGCATAAGGAACTCAAGCCGGGTGCGGCCACGGCCGTCTGGCACCATGTTCTGGAGTTCGCCGCGACGGTTACCCATCACTTCCATGATGGAACCCTGGTGCTGCTCTTCGACGTCGATCACCACGTATTCGTAAGGCTCGTGGATCTCGCCGTTGACCTCGCGCTGAACCACTTCCGGGCGGGACACACCCAGCTCGAAGCCTTCCCGGCGCATGTTCTCGATCAGAACCGACAGGTGCAGCTCGCCACGGCCGGAGACCTTGAACTTCTCGGCGGAATCACCGGGCTCGACCCGCAGAGCCACGTTGTGCAGCAGCTCTTTTTCCAGGCGGTCCTTGATGTTGCGACTGGTGACGTACTTGCCTTCGCGGCCGGCGAAGGGCGAGTCGTTGACCTGGAAGGTCATACTGACCGTGGGCTCATCAACCGTGAGCGGAGGCCGGGCTTCCGGATTCTGCGGGTCGCACAGGGTGTCCGAGATAAACAGATCACTGATACCACTGATGCAGACGATGTCGCCGGCGGACGCTTCTTCCACCGGCGTCCGGTCCAGACCCATGAAACCTTTGACTTCCAGGACCTTGGCGTTGCGCTTCTTGCCTTCCCGGTCCACTACGACAACCTGCTGGCCCGGCTTGACCCGGCCCCGGGTGATACGGCCGATGCCGATAACGCCCACGTAGCTGTCGTAATCCAGTGAAGAAATCTGCATCTGGAAAGGCGCAGCCGGGTCCACCGACGGTGCCGGCACATTGTTGGCGATCACTTCAAACAACGGCGTCATGTCTTCCGCCATGTCGTCCGCGTCCATGCCGGCAATGCCGTTGATGGCCGAGGCATAGACCACGGGGAAGTCCAACTGCTCCTCAGAAGCGCCAAGCCGGTCAAACAGGTCGAACACTTCACCCACTACCCAATCAGGGCGAGCGCCAACGCGGTCCACCTTATTGACGACCAGGATCGGCCGGAGGCCGCTGTCGAAGGCTTTCTGGGTCACGAAGCGGGTCTGCGGCATGGGGCCGTCAACGGCATCCACCAGAAGAAGCACCGAGTCAACCATGGACATGACCCGTTCCACTTCACCACCGAAATCGGCGTGCCCGGGGGTGTCCACGATATTGAAACGATAATCCTGCCAGGCAATGGCGGTGTTCTTGGCAAGGATGGTAATGCCCCGCTCTTTTTCCTGGTCACTGGAATCCATGACCCGTTCGGTCGTGGAGCTTTTTCTGTCAAGGGTGCCCGACTGGTTCAGCAGTTTGTCGACGAGGGTCGTTTTACCGTGGTCAACGTGGGCGATAATGGCAATATTACGAAGTTTTTCAATCACAACTGTATCCTGCGGCATGCATGATGACCTGAGAGGAGTGTCTGCTGCAGTCTCGCCACCACGCGCATGCCGTCTCAAATCTGATATGGGACCCCGAAACCGGGGCCGCACAGTATACCGGAAACTCACTCGAGTAACTATGTAGGGATATGCCGAGGTCAGATTCCTCCGGCCGGCCCCGAATCGAGCGAGTGGTGCTCCGTGGCACTTGCACTAATATGGTTCAGTTTTAGGCTGAGCGCACACTTTTAGCGCACAAAAACAAAAGCCGGTACGGCCTTCCTTTAGTCATAAGGGCCCAAAACCGTTCATTCGGTGCCTCGCTGCGCTTTTGTAGAGCATATTAAAGAAACTGGCAAGACGATTGCTTAAACCCTTACAGCCAAATTTACAGGCAAGCAGCGACAGCTTTTGCTAAGCTGCGCAAACCTGAAAGAAAGATCGGATACTGAAATTAAAGCACGAAAGCGGTGCGGGGCATCCGATAAGGCGACAAGAATGCAGACCTTACCCGCTCAGTGCGGGCCACAGACGGAGTAGGAATAATGGCGAAGACGATTGATCTGATCAAAGAACAGGAAGTGAAGTGGGTTGACATGCGGTTCACAGACAGCCGCGGTAAAGAGCAGCACGTTACCATCCCTGCGAAAGAAGTGGACGAGGACTTTTTTGCCGAAGGTAAAATGTTCGATGGCTCCTCAATCCAAGGTTGGAAAGGCATCAACGAATCCGACATGATTCTTATGCCGGACGACGACACCTCCGTGCTGGACCCCTTCACTGAAGAAACCACCGTCAACATTACCTGCGACATTGTTGAGCCTTCAACCATGCAGGGCTATGAGCGTGACCCACGCTCCGTCGCCCATCGCGCCGAGGAATACCTGAAGTCCACCGGCATGGCCGATGGCGCACTGTTCGGCCCGGAGCCGGAATTCTTCGTATTTGACTCAGCGCGTTGGAAGATCGACATGCAGGGCGCCATGTACTCGCTGCACTCCGAAGAAGCCGCCTGGGTTTCCGGCGAAGAGTTCGAGCGCAATAACATCGGCCACCGTCCGGGCGTCAAAGGCGGCTATTTCCCGGTTCCGCCGGTAGACAGCCTGCACGACCTGCGCGGCGCCATGTGTGCCGCCATGGAGTCCATGGGCCTGGAAATCGAAGTGCATCACCACGAAGTGGGCACGGCCGGCCAGTGTGAAATCGGTGTTGGCGCCAACACGCTGACCAAGAAAGCGGACGAAGTTCAGATCCTCAAGTACTGCGTCCACAACGTTGCGCACGCCTACGGCAAAACCGCCACTTTTATGCCCAAGCCGGTGGTCGGTGACAACGGTTCCGGCATGCACGTTCACATGTCCCTGAACAAAGACGGCAAAAACCTGTTCGCCGGCGACGGCTACGCGGGTCTGAGTGAAATGGCATTGCATTATGTCGGCGGCATCATCAAGCACGCCAAGAGCATCAACGCCTTCACCAACGCCTCCACTAACAGCTACAAGCGTCTGGTTCCCGGCTTTGAAGCGCCAGTTATGCTGGCCTACTCGGCCCGTAACCGTTCAGCCTCCATCCGCATCCCTTACGTCAACAGCCCCAAGGGCCGCCGTATTGAAGTGCGCTTCCCGGACGCTTCTGCCAACCCGTACCTGGCGTTCGCAGCCCTGCTGATGGCCGGCATCGACGGCATTCAGAACAAGATCCACCCTGGCGATGCCATGGACAAGGATCTGTATGATCTGCCCAAGGAAGAGGCACTGAACATTCCGACCGTTGCGGAAACCTTCCAGGAAGCCCTGGACTGCCTGGAGCAGGATCACGAATTCCTGACCCGCGGTGGCGTGTTCACCGAAGACATGATCGGCGGCTACATCGACCTCAAGCGCGGCGAAGTCGAGCAACTGAACATGACGACCCACCCCATCGAGTTCCAGCTTTACTACTCGGTGTAATGCACAAGGCTGACCCGGTCAGCTGATTGCGCAGTCAAGAGCCCCGCCTTCGTGCGGGGTTTTTTTGTGACGCCTACACGCATTAACCGATTGTAACGGCCCGAACCCGCAATAATTTGCAAAGCCCCGGATGCCTGCCGATAATCAGGTCACAACCCTGACAAAGGCGCTGATAATGACCACGGCTAGCATGTTACTGGCGACATTCCTGCTCACCCTGCCCATGACGGCCGCCGCGGCCGACGTTTATCGTCATGTTGACCAAGACGGCAATGTGACCTATTCGGACGAACCCCGCGACGATGCCGAGGCTGTGGATGTGCAACCGGTGACCACGGTCAAATTGCCATCAATGGACGACATTGAGTCGCCTCAAGCCGAAGAAACCGCAAACAGGAATGCGGACCAGGCGCCCTACCAGCGCATCACCTTCAGCGCCCCCGAGGATGACGAAGCCTTCTGGAGCGGCAGTGGCAATATTGAATTCGCCGTTTCCAGTGAGCCGCCCCTCAAAGAAGGCCATCGTTATGAAGTGACCCTGGATGGTCAGATTGTTGGCCAAAGCCGCAGTGGCAACATTGCCGTGCAGAATGTCTTCCGTGGCACCCATGAGGCCCAGGTGGCCGTCGTGGACAACAAAGGGCGCCCGGTGCAAAAGGGCGAAAGCATCGCTTTCACTATCCATCGGCCCTCCGTTCAAAACTGACCCCGCACATCGACGTCGGCAGTCAAGACTACCGACCTCCGCCATGATGCACTATTATAGTGCGCACCGACCGGCACAAGCTGACATCTGATCCAGGAAGGCGCATCGCCACACTTGGCCATGGCCTTTTGTGCACCCGGAACCCCTTCCAGACAGTGCATTAAGGCACTTATTGCCCATTGCAGGGGCGGCCCGCAGCTCCCGGACCCATCCTGGTTCGTTTTTTGCATTTACCGGAGACAAGGAGGACACGTGCATGGCAACCCCGGCAGGCTACAAAAACATACTGGACAATCTGACCACGGCCATTCTGGTGCTGAGCCCGGAACTGGCAATCCGGTACCTGAATCCTTCTGCCGAAAGCTTGCTGGAAACCAGCCTCGGCCGTATCAGAAACCTCACCGTGGGCAGTCTTTTCGTCGACTCCAAACGCGCGCTTGAGAGCCTGCACGCCACCGCCAGAACCGGTCATGCTTTCACCCGGCGGGAAGCGGAACTGACCCTTCAGTCGGGCTCCCGGCTGGTGGTGGATTACTCGGTATCGGCCATGGGTAATGGCCGTGGCGACATATTGCTGGAAATACAGCCCCGGGACCGCCTGCTCAGGATCAGCCGCGAGGAGGACCTGATCGCACAACAGGAAACCACCCGCATCCTGGTCCGGGGCATGGCCCATGAAATCAAGAATCCATTGGGGGGCATTCGGGGCGCAGCACAACTGCTCGATAGAGAACTGACGGCGGAAGACCAGCGGGAATACACGAGGGTCATCATTGACGAGGCGGACCGCCTGCGAAGCCTGGTCGACCGCATGCTTGGCCCCAACAGGGCGATGCGGATGGCCGCCACCAACATCCATGAAATACTGGAGCGGGTCCGCACCCTGCTGGAAGCCGAAAGCATCGGCCGGCTGCGTTTCGAGCGTGATTACGACCCCAGCCTGCCGGAGTTCCCGGGCGACAGCGAACAGCTGATCCAGGCCTTTCTGAACATCGCCCGTAACGCCATGGAAGCGGCCTTCGAGAACCGGCCCAAAGGCCGCTCAGCGGAACCCCCGACCATCAGGTTCCGTACACGGGCGCTGCGCCAGTTCACCATTGGCAGCCGTCGCCACCGGCTGGTGTGCCGCGTCGATGTTATTGATAACGGCCCGGGCATTCCGGCCGACCTGCTACAGAATATTTTCTACCCGATGATCAGTGGCCGGGCCAATGGCACCGGCCTGGGTCTGTCCATTACCCAGAGCGTCGTCGGGCAACATAAAGGGCTCGTGGAGTGTGAAAGCGAACCCGGGCGTACCAACTTCATCATTTTCCTGCCCCTGGAGGAAGCCTCATGACCAAACCGGCCAACGTCTGGATTATCGACGACGACCGCAGCATTCGCTGGGTGCTGGAACGCGCCCTGACTCAGGCCGGCATGCAAACCAGGGTGTTTGAAAATGGTGAGACCATTCTGGCGCGGCTCGAGAAGGAGCAGCCTGAAGCCATCATCAGCGATATCCGTATGCCCGGCATCGACGGCATTGCCCTGCTTTCCGGCATAGTGGATGCCCATCCGGATCTGCCCGTCATCATCATGACCGCCCATTCGGATCTGGAAAGCGCCGTGACCAGTTACCAGACCGGCGCCTTCGAGTATTTACCCAAGCCGTTTGATGTCGACGAGGCCATCGCCCTGGCAAAGCGTGCCGTGGCACACAGCCACGAGAGGCGCGCCACGGCTGAGCCGGTGGCGGAAACCCGGCCGGAAAACACCGAGATCATCGGCGAGGCACCGGCCATGCAGGAAGTGTTTCGCGCCATAGGCCGGCTCTCTCATTCCAACATTACCGTGCTGATCAATGGTGAGAGCGGCACCGGCAAGGAGCTGGTGGCTCAGGCTCTGCATAACCACAGCCCAAGGTCCATGCACCCGTTCATCGCCCTCAACATGGCCGCCATTCCCAGAGATCTGATCGAGTCCGAACTTTTCGGCCACGAAAAAGGCGCGTTCACCGGCGCCGCCGCAGCCCGCCAGGGCCGCTTCGAACAGTCCAACAACGGCACCCTGTTTCTCGATGAGATCGGCGACATGCCGGCCGACACCCAGACCCGGCTGCTGCGGGTACTGGCGGATGGCGAGTTCTATCGGGTAGGCGGCACAACCCCGATCAAGGTGGACGTCCGCATCATTGCCGCCACCCACCAAAACCTGGAAAAACTGGTCGAGGGCGGCACCTTCCGGGAGGACCTCTTTCATCGCCTGAACGTGATTCGCGTGCACCTGCCAAAACTGGCCGAACGTCGCGAAGACATCCCGCGCCTGATGCAGCACTTCCTCAAAAGCGCCGCCGAAGAACTGGCGGTGGACGCCAAGATCCTCAGGGAAGACGCGGAAAAGTACCTGTCGACCCTGCCCTGGCCCGGCAACGTCCGCCAACTGGAGAACACCTGTCGCTGGCTGACTGTCATGGCCAGCGGCCGGGACATTCATGTCGAAGACCTGCCACCGGAACTGATCAATCAGGCGGAAGCGCAACCGACCGGACAGACCTGGCAGCAAGGCCTGAAAAGCTGGGCCGAACAGGAGCTCAAGCGGGGCAAGAAAGGCATTCTGGATGTTGCCGTGCCGGAGTTCGAGCAGATCATGATCGGCACCGCCCTCAAGCACACCGGCGGGCGCCGTCGCGATGCTTCCGTGCTCTTGGGCTGGGGCCGCAATACCCTGACCCGCAAGATCAACGAGCTGGGGATGGATCATCCGGAGGGCGAGGAGCGCTGAGAATCGCCTCGGAAAAACCTGTGACTCACTGCTATGATCGAGCGCGAGCCTGAAGCACACTTGCATCAATCCCGAAAAATCAGCTTTGCGATCGCTCACTCAGGATTCCCGTATGCCGGAGACCAAGCCGATGAAGAATCTGACCTACCTGTTAACCCTGGGCCTCGCCTTGTCGCTTCATGCGAATGCGGAAGGCGATCTGACCCGGCAAACACCCAATACCCTTGCGGTAAACCTCGGATCTGAAGATGGCCGGATGGTGTTCGAGCCATCGCACCTTGAGTTCGAGACGGGAAAGCTTTACAAACTGGTTCTGGTGAACGACAGCCCTCACCCTCATTACTTTTCATCAGTGGGACTTGCGCGATCGGTCTTCACCAGGAAAGTGCAGACATACGCCCCCAACGGCGACCGGACGGCTGAAATTAAGGGCCGGATCCAGGAAATAGAAGTATTTCCCGGACATAAAGCGGAATGGTGGTTCGTACCTGTTCAGACGGGAGAATTCAACGATCTTGTCTGCTCTGTTAATGGCCACGAGGAGGCGGGCATGACCGGGAGTATCAAAATTTATTAATGACTGGGTTTATTGATAACTGGTGATGTTCAGAGCATGGGATACTGCGGTCAAAGTCAGGATCTCTTCGATGCCGGATCATGCAAAAAGGCCGGGCGTCCCTGCCCGGCATAGCAGCTCGTCGCTGGTTTAAAATCGCACGGTTACGCCGCCCACAACGGTGCGCTCCGCACCGGGGCGAATGCCATCCTGGACATCCGTGATATAGAGCTTGTCAGTCAGATTACGGCCCTGAAGCCAGAGTGTGGTCTCTGTCGGGGTCGGCAAAACATAGCTGGCCCGCGCTGACCAGAGCGTTCGACTGGGAACCTCTCCCGCCTCACCGTCAGCGGTAATATCGCGTGTGTTCTGAATATCCGAGTAAAAGGCGCCCAGGTGGCTGACCGTGGCGCTGAGGTGCCAGCCGGCGCTGTGGTCGGCACCGAACGTCAGGCTACCGGCCTCCTTTGGAATTTCCGGTACCTGATTGCCGTCCAGTGGACCGTCACTGAATTCGGCGTCGGTGTAGTTCAGTGCCACTTCAGCAAACAGGTTGTAGTTGGATTCAAAGAAAGCGTAGGAATCAATGCGCGCTCCAAGATCGACACCGGTTATCTCCGAATCAGCGGCATTGATAAAGATGCCGTCGCCGAACGGATCCGGGTCATTCTCACGGATCAAAGTATCCTTGATTCGATTGTGAAATAACGCCAGGTCGATACTCATGCCCTTCACTGCGGAGGTTCTGAAGCCGATCTGGCTGTTGACGCCGGTTTCAGGCGTCAGCGGGAAATCC
>JAGXLV010000057.1 GCA_018334495.1 Oleiphilaceae bacterium | reverse complement strand
AAATGGTTGAGCATGAGCGCACTCATCACGAAGAGCATCAGAGCGAGCAGGCCGTAAAAGACCCGGTCTGTGGAATGTCGGTCGATCCGCACACGGCGGAGCATCGCAGTCAGTACGAGGGCGAGACCTGGTACTTTTGCTCGTCACGCTGCCGGTCCCGGTTCGACGAAAATCCGGAACAATTTCTAAGCGGGCAGCAGACCTCGGAAGAGCCCGTGGCCGAGGGCACCATGTACATCTGCCCCATGCATCCGGAAATTCGCCAACAGGGGCCGGGCGATTGTCCCATTTGCGGTATGGCGCTGGAACCCGAGCAGGCGAGCATGGAGGAAGGGCCATCCTCGGAGCTCAAGGACATGACCCGGCGATTCTGGATTGGCGCTGTGCTGGCATTGCCGGTACTTGTGCTGGAAATGGGCGGACACCTGATAAATCTTGACCAGATTGTGTCCCCCCAGATGTCGAACTGGATCCAGTTGTTCCTGGCCACGCCGGTGGTTCTCTGGTGCGGCTGGCCGTTCTTCGTCAGAGGCTGGAAGTCCGTGGTCAGCCGTAACCTGAACATGTTCACCCTGATCGCCATTGGTACCGGCGTGGCTCTGCTCTACAGCCTGGTGGCTACAGTGGCGCCGCAGGTGTTCCCGGACGCTTTCCGGCAGGAGGATGGTTCGGTTCCGGTGTATTTCGAGGCCGCTGCCGTCATTGTCGTGCTGGTGCTGCTTGGGCAGGTATTGGAACTGCGGGCCCGGGAGAAAACCTCTGGCGCAATAAAGGCTCTGCTGGATTTGGCGCCGGCGACCGCGCGAAAGCTCGACGATGAGGGCAATGAATCCGACGTCTCTCTCGACCAGGTCGCGGTCGGGGACCGTTTGCGAGTCCGTCCCGGGGATAAGGTGCCGCTGGATGGCGAGGTTCTGGAGGGCAGTTCCAACATAGACGAGTCCATGGTGACGGGCGAGCCCCTGGCGGTCGGCAAAAAACAGGGCGACCAGGTGATCGGAGGCAGCATCAATCAGCAAGGTAGCTTTATCATGCGGGCCGATAAGGTCGGGCGCGATACCATGCTTTCCCAGATTGTACAGATGGTTGCCAAAGCCCAGCGCAGCCGCGCTCCCATTCAGGGACTCGCGGACAAGGTGGCGAGCTGGTTCGTGCCCGCGGTGATCATCGTTGCTGTCATTGCTTTTATTGTCTGGTCCATCGTCGGGCCAAACCCGCCAATGGTGTTTGGCCTGATTGCAGCCGTCAGTGTATTGATTATCGCCTGCCCCTGTGCCCTGGGTCTGGCAACGCCTATGTCGATCATGGTCGGCGTGGGGCGCGGCGCTCAGAGTGGCGTATTGATTCGTGATGCGGAAGCCCTGGAGCGCATGGAAAAAGTGGATACGGTGGTGGTGGATAAAACCGGTACGCTGACCGAAGGCAAACCTCAGGTGACGAAGCTTGTGCCTGCTGAAAGTTTCAGCGAGGACGACCTGATGCGATTTGTTGGCGGCCTGGAGAAGGGCAGCGAGCACCCCCTGGCCCACGCCATTCTCGAAAAAGCCAAAGCGATGGATCTGAAACTGCCGGATGCGGAAGGCTTCGATTCGCCCAACGGCAAGGGCGTGACCGGCAGGATTGACGGGCAGGCGGTGCTGGTTGGCAACCGCCTGTTGATGGAGTCGGAAAGGGTCGATACCTCCGACTTTGAAGATGAGGCCGACCAGCTTCGCGAAGATGGGGCGACTGTGATTTTTGCGGCAATAGACGGACAGGTTCTTGGGTTACTGGCCATTGCCGACCCGGTCAAGGAAACGACTGAGGCCGCCATTTCGGCCCTGCAGAAAGAGGGTGTGCGGGTGGTGATGATCACTGGCGACAACCGCACATCGGCCGAAGCCGTGGCTCGCAGACTTCACATTGATGAGGTGGAGGCGGAAGTCCTGCCGGAGGATAAAGGCAAGATTGTCCAGCGCCTGAAAGACGAAGGTCGCGTTGTGGCCATGGCCGGTGATGGCGTTAACGATGCGCCTGCGCTGGCGACGGCGGACGTTGGCGTGGCCATGGGCTCCGGAACGGATGTGGCCATCGAGAGTGCCGGCATTACGCTTTTGCGCGGCGATCTGATGGGTATCGTTGAAGCCAGAAGACTGTCTCTGGCGACCATGCGGAACATCCGCCAGAACCTGTTTTTTGCCTTCGTTTACAACTCCGCTGGCGTGCCGATTGCGGCCGGGGTCCTGTATCCGTTTGCAGGCATACTCCTGTCGCCCATTTTTGCGGCAGCCGCGATGTCGCTGTCCTCTGTCAGCGTTGTTGCCAACGCTCTCCGGTTGAGGGTGATTAAACTGGGTCAAGATAGCTAAGGTCGGTCTTCTCCTTTTCAGACCTGACCATTTGCCAGTGCCGACCCCAGTGCGCCGACGCCATAGGCGACACTGGCGGCGAGTGCACCGACGACGAGCATCTCAGCACCGGCCTTCCAGGGCGTGAGTTGAGACGCGACCCCGCGACCAGCTCCAACCAGGAACAGCGCCAGCAGGGTCAGGCCGGTGGCCACCGGAAACTGGTGCGAGGGTTCAATGGGAAGCAGGTAAGCAAGCAACGGGATCACCCCGGGCGTGACAAAACCGATGAAGGTCGCCAACCCGTGGCGTGCCGCCACGATGCGATCACGGGACTCCTTATCATCCGCTGGTGTACGCTCGGAAAGGTAGTCACTGGTCGCCATTGAAAACCCATCAGCCAATAACGACGCAAACCCGAGAGTTAATACCACCCCGACCGAAAGTTTCGCACCAGCGACTCCGGCAACAATCGCAAAAGTGGTAACAATGCCATCATTGGCCCCATAAACCAGATCCGGCAGGAACCTCCGGAGGAGTTTTCGCGAAACCATTCATTCAGCCCCGGCTAGTCGTGAGGTTTGAGTGATCAAGACCAAACTACCATCATTGATTAAAGGGTAGAATAAAGGCATCTTAAATTATGAGGACAAACTGAACACAAGAGCCGGGTGAAGAACCTGGCTCTTGTCATGTTGCACAGGCTAAAAGGAGAGGGCCATGAAGCGTTTGGAGGACAAGGTTGCGATCGTCACAGGGGCCGCTGTAGGGATCGGGCGCGCTATCGCCATCCGGATGGCACAAGAGGGCGCAGCCGTCGCAGTGACTGATGTGGATAAGCAAGAGGGCGAGGCTGTGGCCGAAAGCATCAATAAAAACGGTGGCGTTGCCCGTTATTGGCACTGCGACGTATCGGCGGAGGAAGAGGTCGCCAATACCGTTGCCGCGGTGGTCAGGGAATTCGGAAAGCTCGATGTGATGGTAAGCAATGCGGGTATTTCGGGCACCAGTAAGCCCACCCATGAAATCACCGAAGAAGAATGGGACAAGGTTCAGGCGATTAATGTGAAAGGCGTGTTTTTTTGTACCAAGCACGCCATCGAGCCCATGCGACAGGCCGGGCGCGGAAGCATTATCAACCTGTCCTCTATCTATGGTCTGGTCAGCGCTCCAGACTTGCCGCCTTACCATGCGTCGAAAGGGGCCGTTCGGCTGATGACCAAAACAGACGCACTTTTGTACGCCCCGGACCAGATTCGGGTGAATTCTGTCCATCCCGGCTTCATCTGGACGCCCTTGGTCGAAAATTTCCTGGGCGAGCAGGGCAGCGTTGAGGAGGGCCGACGCGAACTTGATCGCCGGCATCCGCTGGGTCATGTGGGCGAGCCGGACGATATCGCCTGGGGCGTTGTGTACCTGGCGTCGGATGAGTCCAAATTCATCACAGGGGCCGAGCTGGTTATCGATGGTGGCTATACCGCCCAATAATGCCTCTCATCGGCGTGCCCCCTGCCGCTCAACCCGATTCCCCGGGACCCCGGCGGGGGCCCAGGGTGACGCGCCCTGAAATTCCAGCTTCAAGCGCTGAAGGGGCCCTGGCCCGCGCTCAACTTACCGGGGGACACTATTTTGCCTGAGGTTATGCCTGCCTGGGTGGCGTTTGATGTTTCCCCCAGTGCACTGAACATGATTTTGCTTGGTGTCATTCTTTCAGTGAGCATCTGCGCAGATGTCATAGCGGCCCGAACCTGGATTCCCCGTATCTCGGTTCTGATGTCATTAGGCGTGGTGATCGCCATCATCCAACAGCTTTGGCTCGGACAGGCAGAGGGCCGTTTGCTTGGTGACCTGGGAGAGCCGTTAATCCAGCTGGCTCTGGTCATGGTGGCGTTTTTACTGGGCAGTGAGCTAACGCTTGAGCGCCTGCGCGTAACCGGGCGCCTCATCCTGATTATTTCCTTGTCAGTGATTGTTACCGGCGGCGCCATTGTTGCCGGAGGCTTGCTGGCTCTTGGCTTTCCCTTGGTCGTCGCTGTGGCCCTGGGCGCGGTCTCTGTCGCAACCGACCCGGCTGCGGTCACTGAAACCATCCGGGAACGGGGCGATACCAGACTGCGGGCCAAGGTGTTACTTGGCATCGTGGCGATTGACGATGGCTGGGGCATCATTGTGTTCGGGTTAAGCATGGCGTTCCTCGGTTGGGTATTGACCAGTAACGGTCAAACCGCCTTGGTGCATGCGGTTTGGGAGCTTGGCGGCGCCGTCCTGATGGGGTTGACCATCGGGCTGCCTGCCGCCTGGTTGACCGGGCGCCTGAAGCCGGGTGAGCCCACCCAAGTGGAAGCGCTGGCACTGGTTCTTTTATTGGCAGGCCTGTCATCGGCGTTGGGTGTGTCACCGCTGTTAGCCTCAATGACAGCCGGCATGGCAATAGCCAACCTCTCATCGCACCATATCCATTCATTCCGCGAAATTGAGCATATCGAATGGCCGTTTCTGGTATTTTTCTTTGTGTTGTCCGGCGCCAGTATCGACCTTTACCGGCTGGATGATGCGATTGGACTGACCCTGGCCTATATTTTTCTTCGGCTCACCGGACGATTCCTGGGTGGTTTTCTGGCGGTGAGGTTTTTAAAGAACCAGCAACAAAGTTTGCCAACCAATATCGGCCTGGCCTTGACCCCCCAGGCTGGCGTGGCAATGGGCATGGCGCTCCTGGCGGCCGAGCGTTTTCCGGAATTTCGCGGATTGATTTTGCCAACAGTGGTCGGTTCGACGATTTTTTTCGAACTTGTCGGCCCCCTGCTGGTTCGGCGTGTCTTGCGATAACGCCACCGCCGAAACCGCCGTGCCGTAACGGGCTCGGTACCCCTCAAAGCGGGCCTTGAAAACGGATGTCTATGGCTGCCCAAAGTCCTGGCAACCGTGTCGCTATAACTGGTAAATGTAGTATATGTATTAAAGGATCACCGCATCGGCCAGGAATACGCTGTTTGCAAATATCAGGGGGTAAATGCTGACAGAGGGAGCTCTCAGTGAACCGGATAGCCAGGAATTTCACCTCGTTTTTTAATGCCCAAACCGCTGCCTACGACCTGGCAGCCGACCTTCTGGCCAAAGCCGGCGTACGGATAAATGGCAATCGCCCGTGGGATATCCAGTTAAAAGATCCGGGCGTCCTCGACAGGGCCCTGGCCCAGGGCAATCTTGGGCTGGGGGAGGCCTACATGGACGGCCAGTGGGAGGCAGGGCAACTCGACGAATTTTTCTTCAGGTTGCTCAATGCTGATCTGGAACACCATATAAGTTCCCCGACGTTAATGTTCCACGCCGCGCGGGCCCGACTTTTCAACCTGCAGGGACATAAACGCGCCTGGAAAGTTGGCGAATTTCATTATGACCTGGGCAACGACTTTTACGCCGCCATGCTTGATTCACGCATGACCTACACCTGCGGTTACTGGAAACAAGCCCGGAATCTGGACGACGCCCAGGAAGCCAAACTTGATCTGGTCTGCCGCAAACTTGGCCTGCAGCCGGGGATGAAAGTGCTGGATATCGGATGCGGCTGGGGCAGTTTCATGACGTATGCCGCCGAGCACTATGGCGTCGACTGTGTCGGCGCCACCATCTCGGCCGATCAGGTCAATTACGGCAGAGAACTCATCAAGCCGGGAATGCCGGTCAGCTTTGTCCTCAAGGATTATCGCGATCTTGACCAGTCGTTTGACCGCATTGTGAGCCTGGGAATGATGGAGCACGTTGGCCGGAAAAATTATAAGGAATACATGCGGGTTGCTCATCGGTGCCTGAAGGGTAACGGCCTTTTTCTCCTGCACACGATTGGCAAAAAAGAAGCCAGTACGGCGCCGGACCCCTGGATTGACCGTTACATCTTTCCCAACGGCGACATTCCGGCACTGAGCCAGATTGCCGCCGCGGCAGAGGATCGCTTCGTTATCGAAGACCTGCATAATTTCGGGGCCGACTATGACAAGACACTCATGGCCTGGCATGACAACTTTGAAGCCGCCTGGCCGCAATTTTCAGAACAATACGGCGAGCGTTTTTACCGAATGTGGCGCTATTACCTGCTGTCCTGTGCCGGCTCGTTTCGGGCGCGTCATATTCAGCTGTGGCAGATTGTGCTGGCTAAGAAAGGGGTGAAGGGCGGGTATCAGCGCGTTAGCTAAGGAACTTGTGACAAAGAGAAAAGCTGCCGGTATTAACCTGGAGTCTAAAGGGCAAACGGTTAAGAACTGGGTGGCTCCCGCAAGGGAACCGAAACACGCACCACCAGACCACCATTGATTCCGCAGCTGAATCCCAGCCTGCCACCATAACGCTCGGTAATATCCTGCACAATGGCAAGGCCCAGGCCATGACCGGGGGTTTGCTGGTCAAGCCTCAAGCCCCTGGTGCCCAGCGCCGCCAGTGTATCGGGAGGAACGCCCGGGCCATCGTCCGTTACCGTGATCCGGATTGCTTCCCTGTCTTCCTCCAGAGTCAATACCGCGCATCGCCTCGCCCATTTGCCGGCATTATCCAGCAGGTTGCCCATCAATTCGTTCAGGTCGTGCTCTTCAATCAGCCAGCGGCGTTCCTCGGGGAGATCGGTTTCCAGCTCGAAACTCTTGTCCGGGTACAATCGCCCGAGCATCCATAGCAGGTCCCGGGCCTGGCGCAGGGGCGTGGCCGGCCTGCCTACCTGACGGCCGGCGAATTGGCTGCGGCGCATTTCCGCCTCCAGTTGCCGATCCAGATCCGACAGTCTCTGCGCCATCTGTTCTCTGAGAGCGGCATCGAGTGGCCGGCTTTTGTCCTCCAGTATCTGGCGGACGCCTGCAATCGGGGTTTTAACGCTGTGCGACAGGTTGGCTAACGCTTCTCTTGAGCGGATAAGGCGCTGATCGAGAGTGTCCAGTAGCTGGTTGAGCTGGCCCACCAAGGGCTGGAATTCACTGGGCGCGTCCACTTCAAGGCGCTCCTGGCTGCCCTGCTGAAGTTTTTGCAAAGCGTCTTGCAGACGGCCCACCGAGCGCAGGGACAGACGGATCGCAAGCCAGATGACCAGCACCAGCAGGACCAGTAGCCCGGCGGAGACCACCGCCGTCCAGATATGAAGCTCACTCTGGCTGACATGGAGGCTGCTGAGATCCTCGGCGACCAGGATGACAACCGGCTCGCCGTTAATCTCCGTTACCTTGCGATAGGCCAGAAAATCCGAGGCGGGAAGATCCGCGTTGCCATTGCGTTGCCGGATAAAACCGCTGTCTTTGTGAGACAGCAAGGGTGTGAGGGCCGGTTGCCAAACAGCGGGCGATATATGGGTATGCTCGCCACGCCGGATGGCAAAGGCGTGATGGAAGACCTCCTCGAAATAATCACCGGCGGCGATACTGGCGATGCCTTGCGCCTCGGAGTCCCGGAGCTGATGCTCCAGGAAGGCAACCTCGTCCTGCAGGCGGCTTTCCACAAAATCCCGCGCCATTCGTTCAAGCAGAAGCCCGTGAATCAGCCAGGCCGCAGCCATCAATACGACAGCGGCAGGCAGCAGCAGAACAAGCAGCGTACGGCGAATCGAACGGCGGGAATCAATCCAGGTCATTGAAGATGTATCCCTGACCGCGCCGGGTGGTGATGGCGTCCTGGCCGATCAGCTTCCTGAGCCTGCGAATGTACGCTTCGATCGTGTTTTCTGTCGGACTGTCGCTGAGACTGTAGAGCTGATCAAGAAGCTGTTCCTTGGAAAACACCTGGCCCGGCCGGCTCATGAGGCATCGCAAAAGCCGGAATTCGGTGCCGGTGAGGGAGTGCTCCAGGCCGTCGGGGGTCTGCAGCCGCTGCCGGTTTTCATCCAACTGGAAGCCGCCGGCGACAAGTTTGGATTCCACCCGGCCTTCACTGCGACGGATCAGCGCGTTCAGCCGGGCCAACAGTTCTTCGGCCTGGAACGGCTTGCCCAGATAATCATCGGCGCCGGCACTGAGGCCATTGACCTTGTCCTGCCAGTTGCCGCGCGCCGTCAGTATCAGAACCGGCATGGTCAGATTTTGCGCGCGCCAGCGTTTGAGTACATCCAGTCCGTTACCATCCGGCAGGCCCAGATCCAGGACCACGGCCCGGTAATCTTCCTGTTTGCCTAGTTGCTCCGCGGCGGCGGCTGTGCCGACCGCATCCAGGGTAAATCCGGCAGCGGTGAGCTGGCGATTCAGGCTGTCGGCGAGCAGGGCATCATCTTCAACCAGGAGCAGTCGCATGTCAGTTCCGTTGTTAAATGTGCAGTGCGTTAATGAATTGATTGGACTGAACTGAATCCGGACCTATTCAAATCGGATTCAGCGAGAATTCAGTTTACTCGTGCATAGTATCGTCCTATTGAACAGGTCGGGAGGCAGTGCGCCGATTATGCCCAAACCACAAAAAAACATCACTCCGGAGACAATCATGAAATCCTATTTTTACAAAGGCCTGGTATTGGCAATGGCGGCAGCCCTGACCACAACTCTGGCGCCGGCCGTCTTCGCCGCTGGTGAACATGGCGATCATCACGGCAGTAGCGCCGTCGGCGAGGCTGGTAACGCCGGGGATGTTTCCAGGACCGTCGAGATTCTGATGGTCGACAATTATTACGAACCTGAATCGATTTCAGTGAATAAGGGTGAAACTGTCCGCTTTGTCGTGAAAAACGACGGTGCCATGGTCCATGAATTCAATATCGGCACGCCCGCAATGCACCAGGCCCACCAGGACGAAATGCAGATGATGGTGGAACACGGCGTGCTGAAAGGTGACCACATCGACCATGAAATGATGGAGATGGATATGGGCGACGGTCACTCGATGAAGCACGACGATCCCAACAGCGTGCTGCTGGAGCCGGGCCAGTCGGACGAAATTATCTGGACCTTCAGCGAGGACACCGAGCTTGAATTTGCCTGCAATGTGCCTGGCCATTATCAGGCCGGCATGGTGGGCACTATCCGTTTCGAATGAAGGCATCTGGCCGCAGTGCAGCGATTACTTTTTCAGTAACAGGATCTTTCAATGACCAGAATATTAACGTTTTTATTGGTAGCCAGTTTAATGCCGATGACCGTATTGGCCGGTGAATATGATATCAGCGTCGATCGGGTGCAGATCGACACGGGTGATGGCGTGAAAGAAGGTATCGGCTATAACGGTGGCTCGCCCGGGCCGGTCCTGCGCTTCAAGGAAGGCGAGGAGGTGACCATCAATGTCACCAACAACCTGGACGAGCCAACCTCCATTCACTGGCACGGGCTGATTCTGCCTTTTGACCAGGACGGTGTGCCGGGTATCAGTTTTCCTGGCATAGCGCCGGGCGAAACCTTCACCTACAAGTTTCCCATCGTCCAGAACGGCACTTACTGGTACCACAGCCACTCCGGGTTTCAGGAACCGGACGGCGCTTTCGGTGCGATCGTGATCGAATCGGAAGGCCGGGAGCCCTACCGTTACGACCGCGAACACGTGGTGCAACTGACCGACAAACACCCTCATTCCGGTGATCGCATCATGCGTAACCTCAAGATGTCGCCGGATTACTACAACCGCCACCAGCAAACCGCCGGTGATTTCTTCACGGATGTTTCTGACAAGGGTTTCATGGCGACGGTGAGGGATCGTCTGATGTGGGGCGATATGCGGATGATGAAAGCCGATATCGAGGATGTTCACGGCTTTACCGGAATGATCAACGGCAAGAGCCCGGACCAGAACTGGACCGGTTTATTCAAGGCCGGTGAGCGTGTGCGGCTTCGTTTTATCAATTCCTCGGCCATGACCGCATTTGATGTGCGCATTCCGGGTCTGGAGATGACGGTTGTGCAGGCGGATGGCAATAACGTGCAGCCGGTAACCGTGGACGAATTCCGCATTAACGTGGCGGAAACCTACGACGTGATCGTGCATATCCGGGATGAGGAGGCTTATACCCTGTTTGCGGAATCCATGGGCCGCTCCGGCTATGCCCGCGGCACACTTGCCCCCAGGGCCGGTATGACAGCGGCGGTCCCGGAGCTTCGTGAGCCGCCGCTGCTGACCATGGCGGATATGGCCGGCCACATGGACCACGGCGATATGGACCACGGCATGGACCATTCCGCTATGCAGAACAGCGAGATGAGCAGCGAGGATACGGACGGCAGTGTCAAGGGTAGCAGCGCCATGGATCACAGCGGGATGGACACTGGCGAAATGGCCAAGGGGGGGATGGACCACAGTGCCATGGGGCACGGCACTAAGGCTGACGGTAAGGCATCGGATCCTTTCTACGCCGAGGGCAGTGGCTTGACCCCCAGGGCCGCTAACGGCGGGAAATTCCTGTCCTACGCCGATTTAAAAGCCCAGAAACCACTGTACGAGCATCGCGAACCAACCCGGGAAATTGAGCTGAGGTTGACCGGTAACATGGAGCGGTATCTGTGGAGTATTAATGGCGTCAAGTTCGAGGATGCGGACCCGATCAAACTTCAATACGGAGAGCGGGTCAGGTTCACGTTCGTCAATGAAACCATGATGGCTCATCCCATGCACCTGCACGGTATGTGGTCGATCCTTGATGTGGGAGCGGGCAAATGGAACCCGGTGAAACACGTCATCAGCGTGGCGCCGGCCACCACGGTCACTATGGAAACAGAAGTGGATGCGCCCGGCGAGTGGGCTTTTCATTGTCACCTTTCCTATCATGCGGCCGCCGGCATGTTCCGCAAATTTATTGTTGAGGGCGGGCCGGACAGCGAGGTTTCTGACATTCAGGATACAACCACGGCGGGAGACGAATCATGAGCCACCGACGCCAGGCCGTGTCAGCCCTGATCATCGGCTTTTCTCTAGCCGGCACACCAGTCGCCCTGGCTGAGGTGACTGCCAAGGAAACCCAGCTGGCAAAAAAATTCTGGGGTATTTCTATCGGGCAGCTCGAGTATCGCTACAGCGATTCAGATGCCAAGCTTGGCGTATTCGAAGGCGCTGCTTTCTACGGCACCGACGAACTCAAGGGCGTCTGGCTCTTTGAAGGCGAGTGGGAAAACGAACACAGCGCCTGGGAAACCCTGGAAAACCAGTTCGTCGCCCAAAAACCGATCGCCGAGTTTTTCGACGCCAAGGCGGGGATTCGCATCGATACCCCGGAAGGTTCCGATCGGGTTTTTGGCGTACTGGGCGTCACCGGACTGGCACCGCAGTGGATCGAATTGGACTCAAACCTGTTTTTCAGTGACGAAGGCGATGTTTCGGCAGATCTGGAGCTGGAGTATGAATTGCTCCTCACCAACCGACTGATCATGCACGCTTCATTCGAAGTCGATGTCGCTTTTTCCGAGGACAAGGAAATCGGCATTGGCAGCGGGCTGAATGCCACCGAAACCGGTCTGCGCCTGAGTTATGACGTGATCGACCGCCTGTTTTCGCCCTACATCGGCATTGTCCACGAGCGCAAATACGGCGACACCGCTGATCTGGCCGAAACCTCCGAAGGCGGCACCGAGGACTGGTTTGCAGTGGCTGGCGTTAAAATCCTCTTCTGATCGTCTGGAGGATCCCGCAGTTTTGAAAATGACGCCCCGGTTTGTCATATCGTTTGTTCTCGCTGCGGTGGCAGAAGCTTAAAAATACCTTGACCTTTAAGTTGACTTAAAGGTTATGGTGACAGCCTGCTATTAAACAATCCGTTCAGGGAGCCTGAATGAAAACTTTCAACATTGGTGAGCTCTCCGCTAAAAGCGGCGTCGCGAGTCAGGCGATTCGCTTTTACGAGCGGGAAAATCTCATGCCCGAACCCGAGCGCACCCAGGCCAATTATCGCCGTTATCCCGAGGATGCCATTGCCAGGCTTCAATTTATTGTGCATGCCAAGCAGTGGGGCTTCACGCTTGACGAAATTCGTGAACTCCTGATGCTCCAGGACGCAAACGGCGACCGGGCCGAAGCCAAGCGCATCGCGAGCGAGAAACTGGAAAAAATACGGGACCAGATCCGAAACCTTTCCCGAATCGAGGCGGTGTTGTCCAGGACGCTCGATGAATGCTCGGGAGAAGGTCCAATCGCCGGTTGCCCGATCGTTGAGGCAATCGCTCACGAGGGCTAAGGCGTTCGTGCACTTCGGGAGACTTGAGCGGTCAGGCTGGACTTGTGGCATCAGGAGTAACGTCAGAATGCAAAAAATCGATATTGGTATTGAAGGAATGTCCTGTGCTTCGTGCGTCGGGCGCATTGAAAGGGCCCTTGATAAAATACCCGGCGTTTCTGAAGCCCGGGTGAACCTGGCGAACGGAAAGGCCACAGTGGCATTCGCAGAGCCTGCCACCGCAGGGACCCTGGCCGACGCTGTCCAAGATGCAGGTTACAAACCGCGTCTGAAATCTGTGGAAATTCCCGTTGCCGGTATGAACTGCGGCTCCTGTGTGTCGCGCATAGAGCGGGCTCTGAACAAACAGCCAGGTATGATCAGGGCCAGCGTCAGTCTGACCACAGCGAAAGCGTTTGTAGAGTTTCTGTCGGACACCCTGCCGTTGGCGAGTATCCAGCAGGCCATTCGGGACACCGGTTACGAGCCTCAAGAGTCGGAAAACAGCGCTCAGCCCCTGGACGAGGACAAAGAGGGCATCGACCTTCGCAGCAAAGTTATATTTGCGGCGGCCCTGACCATTCCCGTGGTTCTGATCGCCATGGGCAAAATGATTCCTGGCCTGGAGTCTGTATTCGCCAATGTGATGCCCTATCGAGGCTGGATGGCGATTGAATGGCTGTTGACCACACCCGTGTTGTTCTACGCAGGCTCCCGCTTTTTCAGGTCCGGCTACGCGGAACTCCGGCATGCCAATCCCGGTATGAACAGCCTGGTTATGATCGGGGCCAGTGCGGCCTATTTCTATTCCGTCGCGGCCTTGCTCGTGCCCGGTTTTTTTCCTGCCGGCACGGCCGAGAGTTATTTTGAGGCGTCGGCGGTTATTGTGACGCTCATTCTGCTGGGGCGACACTTCGAACATATTGCCAAAGGCCGTACCTCGGAGGCAATCAGGAAACTTTTGCAGCTGCAAGCCAAAACCGCCCGGGTGATTCGGAAAGGCGAAGCCGTCGAGGTGCCGGTTGAAGCTGTAGTCCCCGGCGACTGTATTCAGGTGCGGCCCGGTGAGCGCGTTCCCGTTGACGGAATGGTGGAAGAGGGCCAGTCCTATGTCGATGAGTCGATGATCAGCGGCGAACCGGTGCCAGTCGCCAAGCATAAAGGCGCGGAACTGGTGGGAGGGACCATCAACAAGAACGGCTCACTGACGTTTCGTGCGACCCGGGTTGGCGCAGACACCGTGCTGTCCCGGATTGTCCAAATGGTCGAGTCGGCCCAGGCTGAAAAACCGCCGATTCAGCAGCTGGCTGATAAGATCGCGGGAATTTTCGTCCCTATCGTCATCGTTATTGCCGTTATCGCTTTCGTCACATGGTTCAGCTTTGGTCCTGCGCCGGCGCTGTCGTTTGCCTTTGTTACAGCGGTCAGTGTACTGCTGATCGCCTGTCCCTGTGCCATGGGCCTGGCCACGCCAACCGCCATCATGGTCGGCACCGGCAAAGGCGCCGAGATGGGTGTGCTGTTCCGCAAGGGCTCGGCACTGGAGAGCCTGGCCCGCATGGATACGGTGGTCCTGGACAAAACCGGCACCTTGACGCGGGGCCGACCCGAGCTGACCGATTTTATCCCGGTCGAAGGCCCGGAAGAAGACGTTCTTGCCTGGGTGGCCGCGGTTGAGGGCCAAAGTGAACATCCCATTGCCCAAGCCATTGTCGAAGGGGCCAGAGATCGGGGGCTCAAATTGCCGGCCGTCAGTGATTTCCAGGCAAAGCCAGGCTACGGGATTGAAGCGCAGGTCGCCGACCACCGGATCAACGTGGGCGCGGACCGTTACATGAGCCACCTCGGTATCGACCTGGACGCTGTGACTGGCCAGGCCAGGGCACTCGCCGAACAGGCCAAAAGTCCGCTTTATGTCGCGGTCGACGGTCGCCTCGCGGCGCTGATTGCGGTGTCCGATCCGCTGAAGGAAGGTTCTGTGCAAGCAATTGCCGCGCTAAAGGCCATCGGACTCAAGGTGGCCATGCTCACCGGTGACAACCGTGCCACGGCCGCGGCCATCGCCCGTCAGGCCGGCATTGAACGGGTCCTCGCCGAAGTGTTGCCGGATCAGAAAGTGGGGGAGGTCAGGCGTCTGCAAGAGGCGGGTGCGCGGGTTGCGTTCGTGGGTGACGGCATCAACGACGCGCCGGCCCTGGCTCAGGCCGATGTGGGTATCGCCATCGGCACCGGTACGGATATTGCCATCGAGGCCGCAGACGTGGTTCTTATGCGGGGCGACCTCCGGGGAATCGTCGATGCAGCCGCGCTTTCCAGACGCACCCGCAGGACGATTCTCGGGAATTTTGCCTGGGCTTACGGTTATAACCTGGCACTGATTCCGGTGGCCGCCGGTGTGCTTTTTCCGTTTACCGGCTTTCTGCTCAACCCCATGCTGGCCGCTGGCGCCATGAGCCTGTCCAGTGTCTTCGTTGTGACCAATTCACTGCGCCTGCGCCAGTTTAAACCTGGCAGCAGCCAGCCGGCGGCCGCTGCTTTGAAGGCTATTCCTGCATGATATCCTGCATTTGCTGCTTGTGCTCAAGGCGCGTCATCAAGGCTTCTTTGCGCAAGTCAGCAAGCTGGTCATAAGCCTCACCGATCGCATCCATATCCATTTGATCAGCCTTCATCAAGTCCTGGAGGCGTTGGCGGGGCTCCTGCATTTTTTGCATGAGCGTAAACTGCTGCTTCGCCTGTTCGCCGTGCAGCTCAGCAAGCTGTTCCTGCTGCTCCTCGGTAAGGTCAGCGCCATGCATGCCCATCATCGGGTCCATGCCGTGGCCCATCCCCCCCATCATTTCCGAACCCATCATGGAACCCATGCCCTCTCTCATTCCAGAGCCCATAGCCTCCATATCCATATCGCCGTGCTGGCCCTGCATCATCATGCCGGACTTATGGCCCTCCTTACCTTTCTGATCCTTCATCTGGTCCTGGGCTGTAACGGCTGCCCCGCCAAATGTGAGCGTTGCCACTACGACAAACGTTAGAATTCCGTTCCTGACCATGTTGGGCCTCCCTTAGGATTCACTGTGTATGGTTACATTTTACAGCATGAACTACCTCACCAGACTACGAACCTTTAAACGTTGCCCGCAAGGAGAGATTCACGCATTCACCTAATCATCCGCGCGCTATTGACTTGAATCGACCAGCGTCCCAGGTGAGCTATCAATCTTATAATTGAATGATATGATAGGAAATCGTCGTATTTGGAGAATTGGCATTCATGAACAAGTCCGAACAGAAGCGCTCGATCTACCAGCATTTTGCCGTTGTGGCCAAGGCACTGGGTCACGAATACCGGTGGGAACTATTGGAGCTGATTGCCCAGGGCGAGCGCAGCGTCGACTCGCTGAGCCAGTTTACGGAACTGGCAGTCGCCACCGTGTCACAGCATCTGCAACAGATGCGCAGGGCCGGGCTGGTGTGCTCCCGCAAGAAAGGGCGCTTTGTGTACTACAGTCTTGCCGACGATCGAGTGATTACTCTTATGGGAGGGTTGCGGGACGTTGCTGAGCGGAATATCGCCGAGGTGCGACAACTGGTGGACAGTTTCCATGGTGACAGCTCAACGCTTGATGCCGTGGATGCACACGAGCTCCTGGAACTGCTCAGCAGTGGCAGCGTGATTTTGCTTGATGTCCGGCCCGAACAGGAATACGCCTCGGGGCACCTACCCGGCGCCCTCAACATTCCGATGGAAGAACTGCAAGAGCGTCTGCGTGAAATTCCAGAAGGGCAGACGATCGTGGCCTACTGCAGGGGCCCTTTCTGCGCCCTGTCCCAGGAAGCCGTTGAACTGCTGCGCGAGCAGGGCCTTGAGGCAATGCGCTTTGACAGCGGCTATCCCGAATGGAAAGCCTCTGGCCTGCCAGTGCAGTAATGGTCGGTATCAGGGGGCTTCCCCCTTATTTTTACCCCTTCAAAAAACCAACGTTGTGTCTGCTTCCACTGTGGCTTTTGCCAGGGCGTCCATGGTGCTGCGTTCGGCGCCCTCCAGAACCTCGTCTTCGGTGATGCCGCGCGCGTCCATGCAGGTGCCGCACAGCCACACCTGTCCCTTGGCTGCGATACGCTTGAGCATCCGCTCGCAGTTATAAAAACCGTCCGGGGTTTTCTGGCCTGTCTTGGCACCGGCAACGGCATCTCCCAAAAGGAACACTGTCACGTCACTGTTCTGTTTTATCAGGGCATGGCCAAGCCGTAGTCCGTTGTAGAGCCTTTCAGTCCCATAGGGCGGGTCATTGATGATGATTAATGTATTCATGCTTACCTCCTTGTAAATATTCTATAAAAATATAGAATCATTGAAGGACTGGGCTGTCAAGTGCGTTATCACTGAGGCAGGACCCGTTTCATAATTTACGACAACCGGTGTTTAGACCGGGGATAATTGGGAGGAGGGTGGCTCATTGGAGGCGCTGTTAAGCCAGGAGCCCATGGTGCGCATGGGGGCCTTTATTGGTGTGTTCGCCCTGATGGCCCTGTGGGAGATCCTTGCCCCGCGCCGGCAGCGACAAGTCCGCAAGGGTTACCGGTGGTTGAATAACCTTGGAATTGTGGCTGTGGATGCGGCTGTGGTGCGGGTCGCCTTTCCTGCGGCAGCCGTTGGCGTGGCGTTGTTCGTTGAGACCCAGGGATGGGGAATCCTGCGCCTCATCGACATGCCTTACTGGCTGATGATTGTGGTCTCGGTGATTGTCCTTGATTTTGCTGTCTGGGCGCAGCATGTGTTCTTCCACGCGGTGCCACTGCTGTGGCGTTTGCACCGGATGCACCACGCGGACCTGGACTTCGACGTCACCACGGGGTTACGTTTTCACCCGATAGAAATCCTGCTGTCGATGTTCATCAAGGCTGGCGTCATCGTGATGTTGGGCGTCCCGGCCGTTGCTGTGTTGCTGTTCGAGGTGTTGCTCAACGCCACCTCGATGTTCAATCACGGCAATGTTCGGCTGCCGCACCAGCTTGATCGTGTCCTGCGCTGGATCGTAGTGACGCCGGAAATGCACCGGGTGCACCATTCCTGGCACCCGAATGAAACCAACTCCAACTTCGGTTTCAATCTGCCTTGGTGGGACCGAATGTTCGGGACCTACAGGGCGCAACCGCGGGATGGCCATATCGGTATGACCATCGGTCTCAACCTCTTCCGGGATTCAAGGGAATTGCGCCTGGACCGCATGCTCTGGCAGCCCTTCCATGGGCCCACACACAGTTATCCAATCAATGCCCGGGGTAAGGACGCCGCGCGCGAACCAGAGCAGTGAGTCAGGAGCTGCCGGCCTATAGTGGTCCCGGAGCGACTGCGCTGAGCGGGGTTACGCGGGCGGTTTCAGCTTTGGGCTATTGCGGTTATTTCCGGGGGTCATGCTCGGGGTTGATGTATTCAATTCCCCAGGGACCGGTTCCATGCAGTTGAATCACGACTTCCTCATCTCCGGTACGGCCGAACATCGCATCGCCAGGCGCCATAACGGCGAAACTTCCCTCCGGCAATTCCTTCAGTTGGTCAGCGTCAAATTCCTCGCCATGGGCGAAATGAAGGGTGCCTGACAAAACCGTTACTCTTTCATATTCCGGATGGGTATGGGGCATGAGGTCGTAGTTCGCCGGCATTCTGAGCCTCATGGTGAAAGGAGCTTCCTCGCTGAGATCACCCTCCAATACGGTAATTTCAGCCCCTTTCGACATGGAGCCCACAGGCTTCCATTCCAGATCCGACGTATTAACCATTATGTGGCCTTCACCTTTGTAGGGCAGATCGGCTGCCGTCAGAGATGCTGGGACGAGACACAGGCCCAGCAAAATACCTAGGGTGGGTTTCAAAATAACTTTCATAAAGTCCTCCTTCTTTGAACGGGTAATTCGTCACCGCTATTACATCTTCGTCCAACACGAAAAGCGTTCAGGGGTCAATTGAAGTCGGTCGTGTCGCCTGCTGAGGGATTGCCTTGACCTTAAACCAGCATCAGGGTTTAAGCTTTCGCTGAAATCATTAATACAGACAAAATATGACGCCACTATTGGACACATTCAGAAGACACCGTCGCCAATCAGCGACGGTTCTGTTGTTTGTCTCGATCTGATGCCTGGCCGGGGGCGCTGTCGCGCTGACTATGGGGCCCATGGACCCGGGTCATGGTGATACTCTTGCCCATTAATCACTTTTTCCGGAGATATTTGATCAGTGCCAGGATGGCAAGCACCAGGAGCACGACCAGAAGAATCCAGAGAATCATCATGAGTATCCCCATTATGCCCATGCCGGGTGTCATCCAGCCATTCATCATACCCTCGCCCATGCGGTCGGGTGACTGGCCTAACGCAAGGGCGGGTAAAAACAGACCGAACATCACCGCAAAAAATTCATCAAAATATTTCATTGTAGATCCTCCAGGCC
>JAGXLV010000056.1 GCA_018334495.1 Oleiphilaceae bacterium | reverse complement strand
ACCGCACCGTGTTTATCACCGGCGCCAGCCGCGGCATCGGCCGGGCCATTGCCTTGGCCTGTGCCAGGGAAGGCGCCAACATCGTTATCGGCGCCAAGTCCGACAAACCCCACCCCAAGTTACCGGGCACCATTCACAGTGTCGCCGACGAGGTCCGCGAGGCTGGGGGCCAGGCCTTGCCTCTGGTGCTGGACGTACGGGACGAAGAACTGGTGAAACAGCGTATGGATGAGGCTGGCAAACATTTCGGCAGCATCGACATGCTCATCAACAACGCCGGCGCCATTCGCCTGCAGGGCGTCGAGAAGTTGCCCGTCAAGCGTTACGACCTGATGCATCAGGTCAACGCCCGGGCCGTGTTTGTCTGCAGCCAGGCCGCGCTGCCCTGGCTCAAGGAGTCAGACCAGGCCCATATCCTCAGCCTGTGTCCGCCTCTTAACATCAACCCGAAATGGTTTGCCGACTACGGCCCCTACACAACCACCAAATACGCTATGACCATGCTGAGCCTGGGGATGGCGGAAGAGTTCAGGGATGATCACATCGCCGTCAACGCCCTCTGGCCGAGGACGCTGATCGCCACTGCCGCCATCGAATACGAAGCCGGCGGCCCGGAGATGATGGCCAGGGGGCGCAAACCGGACATTATGGCGGACGCCGCGCTCAACATCCTCAACCACAAAGGCAATGTCCTGACCGGCCGCACCCTGATTGACGAAGAAATTCTGCGGGATGCCGGCGTTACAAATTTTGATCATTACCGCTACAGCCGGGGGGAGAAGCCCCTGATAGACGACCTTTTTCTCGACTAGGGCATCCGCAAACAGACGAACACGAGCCAATTGGCACCAAGATGCCGGCGGCTGACAGATTATTGCAGGCACCAGTGAAGACGCCAGCTGCTCCAGTGTCGCAGCGGTTTTTCAGATTTCGCCGGCTTAACTCACGGGTTTATCAACGTGACTCGATTCCCGGATCAGCTCTATCATGCTTTCACAGGTACTACGGTCAAAGGCATGAGGATCAAACTCGTCCAGATTGTGCTCCCTCAGAAAGCCAACGAAATCCTCTGTTGTGAGCATGTGCTTCATGGACCAGTTAACAAACGAGCGCTCGTCGAGCGGTTCGTCAATGAGAATCTTTACATTTTTGTGCCGGTCATCCCCCTCAATCTTGTCATAAAGCTGGTACAGAGCCTGTTTTTCGCCCTCCAGATACTGAAAAAAACGGTTGTCCTCATAATAAAGCCCGCCTACAAGCCCCTTACGGGGATTATTCTTGCGAGACGTCATCAGTATTTGAGCCACGTGGGGCTCCACGCCCTTTTCCAACGGCAAGGCTTTAAATGTCGCCTCACTTGCATAGGCCAAACGAATCAGTGCCATAACCATTCCTCAACTCAGTGTCTGTGGTATAAATTTTATACAGCTGAAAACGCAAGGTGGATCATCGAGCCAGAACTTTGGATGCCCCCTGAAGAGCACGGCTTAGAAAATGACAAAACCACCGATAACAATCGCGGTTATGAAAATCACAGCAGCCGCCGCAAGAGCCTGTCGGCTGCCTGAAGAGATAGAAACATCCGAGGCTGCGGACTGATGTCGAACCCTGTTATCTGAATAATTGATCGATTTGTCGTCTTGGCTGGACGCACGAATTAACTCCACCATTTTTTCGCACATGTCGCGATCAAATGCGTACGGATTAAACTCTTTCAAGTTGTGCTTTTTCAAAAAGCCCATCACATCGTTCGCAGCTGGCACGTATTTCATTGACCAGTTGGAGAATGACCGTTCGCTCGCCGGCTCGTCAATCAGCGTCTCGACGTTTTTGTGCCTTGTATCTCGCTTGATGGTCTCATAGAGGTCGTAGACCGCTTGCTCTTCCCCTTCCAGATACTGGAAGAACCGGTTATCGCCGTAATACAAGCCTCCCACCAGACCCCGCCGGGGGTTATTCTTGCGCGAAGCCATAAGGATGCGAGCCACATGCGGTTCTACACCCCGCTCCAGCGGCGAGGCACTGAACGTCGCTTCACTGGCATAAGCCAAACGGATCAAAGCCATAATCAAACTCCAGAGTTCCAAGATTCAGCGGAGTCTATACCTTTGAATTGGCCAAATAGATCATTGGGCCGCCCGCCCGCTTGCGAGAAACAAAAGACGCAGAGCAACAGGGGCTAGGGGTGATTCGCAAACAGGTTTCCGCTATCCTGCGCGCTCGGTTCGAAGCCATGCCGCCGCGCGCGCAGAGCAACCAAATAACACCCGAGAATCCGGACCTGGCATGCTCGACATCATTGCTCCCGTCACCGCCCGGGGCGGATGCTGGCTGCGCGCTTGGATATCCGCCTGCAGCGGGAGCCAGACGCCGAAAACAAATGACGACCGGCTGCACTGACCCGGCTCTCGGTGCCGGGGCGGCCCCAACATTATCCCACATGTCTCACCCAAGGTAGTTAAGCGCCATGTTTGAACGATTTTTCCAGCTTGAGGCCCACGGCACTACGATCCGAACCGAAATCATGGCGGGCATCACCACTTTCCTGACCATGGCTTATATCATCGTGGTCAATCCGAGCATTCTCTCCGCCACGGGTATGGATTTTGGCGCCGTATTCGTCGCCACTTGCCTTGCCGCCGCTATCGGCACTTCGATCATGGGCCTGCTGGCCAACTACCCCATCGCTCTGGCCCCCGGCATGGGCCTTAATGCGTTTTTCTCCTTTACCGTCGTGGGAGCCATGGGCTACAGCTGGCAGGTTGCCCTGGGGGCGGTCTTTATTTCCGGCTTCCTTTTCTTTCTGCTCAGTATTTTCAAAATCCGGGAATGGATCATTAACAGCATTCCCATGTCGCTGCGCTTTGGCATATCCGCCGGCATCGGTTTTTTCCTCGCTCTGATCGCACTGAAGAACGCCGGGATTGTCGTGGACAACCCGGCAACCCTGGTCGGCCTCGGGGACATCAAAACAAATGAAAGCCTGCTGTTCTTCGGGGGGTTCCTGCTCATCTGCGCCCTGTCTTTCCGTCGCGTCACCGGGGCCGTCATGATCGGCATCATTGCCGTGACGCTGGCAGCACTCGCGCTGGGCCTGATTGAATACAAAGGCTTCTTTTCCGCGCCGCCCAGCCTCGCGCCCACCTTCATGCAGCTGGACCTGGCTGGCGCCTTCAATGTCGGCATGATCACCGTCATTTTTGCTTTCCTGTTCGTGGACCTGTTCGACACCTCCGGCACTCTGATCGGGGCGGCCCAGCGCGGTGGCCTGCTCGACAAGAACGGCAAGCTCCCCCGGCTGGGACGGGCACTGATGTCCGATTCCGTCGCCACCATGTCCGGCGCTGCCCTGGGCTCATCCACCACCACCAGCTACATCGAATCGACCGCCGGCATATCCGCGGGTGGCCGTACCGGCTTGACGGCCGTTGTGGTGGCGCTACTGTTTCTCGCCAGCCTTCTGCTTTCGCCCATTGCCAGCATTATCCCCGCCTACGCCACAGCACCGGCCCTGCTTTACGTTGCGGTGCTGATGACCAGTGGCCTTAAGCTGATTGACTGGGATGACATGACAGAAGCGGCACCCGCCGTGGTGACAGCGCTGATGATGCCTCTGACGTTTTCCATCGCCAACGGCATCGCCCTGGGCTTTATCACTTACGCGGCGCTCAAAGCCCTGAGCGGGCGCTGGTCGCAACTCAATGCCAGCGTGGTCGTCATTGCCGTGATTTTCGTCCTGAAGTTTATTTTTCTGGACGCCGCTTAAACTCAGTATGGATTTTTTATGACCTATTTTGCCGACACCATCAAGAATGCCATTCGCACGGTTCCCGACTGGCCCCAGCCCGGGGTTCAATTCCGCGACATAACCACGGTACTTCAGGACCGGACCACGTTTCGCAAATTGATTGACGCCTTCGTGCATCGCTACCATGGCCATGAAATCGATGCTGTCGCGGCCGTGGATGCCCGGGGCTTCATCATCGGCTCGGCTCTGGCCTACGAACTGAATGCCGGACTGGTGCTGGTGCGCAAAAAGGGCAAGCTGCCGTTCCACTCCCTGGTGGAAGACTACAAACTGGAATACGGCACCGCCTCGGTTGAACTGCATGAAGACGCTTTCAAGCCCGGCGACCGGGTCGTGCTCGTGGACGACCTGATCGCCACCGGCGGCACCATGCTGGCGGCGGCACGGTTGATCCGCCGGGTAGGGGCAGACATCGTGGAGGTGGCCGCCATGATCGATCTACCCGATCTGGGCGGGTCTGATAAACTCCGTGCGGAAGACTTGAACGTATACACGGTTTGTTCTTTCGAGGGCGACTGAGGACTGTGTCGGCATGAATCATTACCAGCACCTCTGGCAAGACGGCAGCCCGGGCCGGTTCCCGACCGGCAAGGTGGTCTGTATTGGCCGCAACTACAGCGATCACGCGGCCGAACTCAATAACCCTGTGCCGGATACTCCGCTATTATTCATCAAGCCGGCCACAGCGGTGGTGCATCTGACACAACCCATCGTTATTCCGAAAAACCGGGGCGAAGTCCACTTCGAAACCGAACTGGCCATCCTTATCGGCCAGCGACTAACCTCGACCACGGAAGAAAACGCCCGAAACGCCATTGTGGGTTATGGTTTGGGCCTGGACCTGACACTGCGCGACCTGCAATCGGAGCTCAAAGCCCAGGGGCATCCCTGGGAGCGGGCCAAAGCCTTTGATGGCGCATGCCCCCTGTCCCCTTTCGTGAGGGCGCAAGCCCTGGATGCCGAGCACCTGCATTTCTCGCTGGATATTGACGGCAAACGGCGCCAGTCCGGAGATACTTCGGCCTTGTTGAATCCGGTTTTGCCCCTTATCTCGTATATTAGCGAGCAGTTCACTCTAATGCCCGGGGATGTGGTCCTGACAGGTACACCCAAGGGCGTAGGGCCGTTACACTCAGGTCAGCGCCTGACCGTTCGGCTTCAAGACGTACTTTGCATAAATACGGAAATCGCCTGACACTAGGCTGCGCCACACTAACCTGGCTTGGACATAACGATATTCATGGCAAAAAAACCCGTCACCACCCGTAGCGGACGTTTCCTCCGATTGGCCGGCATGACCGCCTCCATGGCAGGACAATACGCCGGTCAGCGCGCCCGCCGGTTAATGGGGGGCGGGCCCGAGGACGATGCCGCACGCAGCGAAAGCTACACCCGCATGGCCGAGGGAATCGTCGATACGCTGGGGGACCTGAAAGGCGCCGTCATGAAAGTCGGCCAGATCGCGTCCCAGACCCAGGACTTCCTGCCCCGGGAATTTTCGGATGCCTTGCAGAAGCTTCAGAAAGAAGCGCCGCCAATGCCTTTCGAAACCATCCTGCAGCAAATCGAAACAGAACTGGGCCGGCCCGTGGCCGAATTGTATGAATACCTCGACGAAACGCCCTATGCCGCGGCCTCGATCGGCCAGGTACACCGGGCCCGCATGCATAATGGTGACCACGTCATCGTCAAGGTGCAGTACCCAGGCGTGGATGAGTCCTGCGATTCCGACCTCAAGCAATTACGCCTGGCCTTGCGCTTGGGCGGCCTGCTGAAAATGCCCAAGGAAAGTGTCGACCAGCTCTTCGCGGAAATTCGGGTACGCTTGAAAGAAGAACTGGATTACGAAAATGAAGCACGGAACATCGCTCTTTTCCAAGAGCTGCACCAGGACGACGACTGGATTAAGATACCCACCGTGGTCGACAGCCATTCCACCCGGAAAGTGCTGACCATGGAACTGGTGGAAGGCGACCACATCAGTGAAGTGACGCCGGAGCACTACGACCAGGACACCATCAACCTGATCGGCCATCGCATTTTCACCATGATGGCCGATGAGCTCTTCCGGCACCGCTGCATCCACGGCGACCCACACGCGGGCAATTTTGCCTTCCGGCCTGACGGCAGCATTGTGCTGTATGATTTCGGCTGCGTTAAGAAGCTCAAACCCGAAATTGTCGAGGCCTACCGCAAAGCGCTGTTATCCGCCCTGGAAAAAGACTACGCCGCCCTGGACAAACATCTGATCGCCCTCGGCGCTCGGGTAGAATCCCAACCGGCGGTCGACGAGGCTTACTACGCCATGTGGCGCGACATTCTGATCAAGCCGTTTCGCGGCAACCAGCCCTATGATTTTGCCCAGGCCGACATCCACATGGATGTGGCCGCCAAAACCGCCACCGTGTTCAAGTACCTGGATTATTTCAAACCGCCGGTGGAAAGTATTTTCATCGACCGAATGATCGCCGGACACTACTGGATGATGAAGCGCCTTGGTGTGCAGGCGGCCTTCAGGGAAGATCTGGAATGGTACCTGAAAGAGAAGCTGTAGTTTAAAGGTCTGTTGGTTATTCAGGGCAAGGGCCAATTGTTGCCCTCAAAACCAGTAGGCCTCCAGCGCGGGCCGGATCCTGACGACTCTTAACCCCTGGCTCTCCAAGACGGCCACCAGCGTTTCGGTATCGTCCATATTCAGGAACGGCGCCAGGGGGATTTCGGTATCCCGGTGCATTAACGAGAGCTTGGAAGGGGTCATCCTGTGACGGGGCGGGTGCACCTGGACGCGGGTGTAATGGCGCGGCAGCTCCCACTCCACCTGCTTACGGTAAATGCCTTTTTCGAGTCGCAAGGTGTCCGGTGTTATCACCAGCACTTCCTGTCGGTGGCAATTGCGGGCGGTGTGATAAAGCCCGATAAACAGGGCTGTCAGCTCCAGGCCCGTGAAAGGCAGCACAACCCAAGCGCCCAGCAAAACCATACCGGTCACCACGCAAAGTGATACCAGAAAAAGCCCGGTAATTATCCAGAGGTTGCCCCGCCAACTCAGAGAACGGTTCGGAGTCAGTAGCAACAACTTGCCTTCGTCATTTTGGAGCTGCTGCAACATTTAAATGTCTCCGCTGCACCTATCAAAGTTCAATACGCCAGAAACACATACCAATTTAAATAGCTGGGGATTTATTACTCTTACGACGCCCTGCTCGCCTCGGATGGCTGACCGCTCCGGTTAGGTCTTTCGTAAGACTTCCCGTTTGAGGTACCCACGTCGGTTCGCAGACCTCTTTCAGAACACGCCCGCAAGTACGTCCATGTAGGGCTCGGGCGTGGCCCCTTGATGCTAAATGCTCCTGCGTCGCATCAAGGGTCCTGGGCAGGCCATCCCTGGCCAGCCCGTGAAGTGCTTACGCACTCCACCCATGGCCACTCACGGTTCTGAAAGAGGCCTCCGACCCGCCGTTTGCGAGCCTCCAGTTTTCTCAGGCTTGGCTCTTTACTCAATGGAAAAATGAATAATCCGGCTTTAAGATTCGGCCAGCACCTAGATTCGGGCACGGGAGCCGGGAGTCCTTTCACGGAGCGTGAGCAGCCAGGGATGGCTGCGCCCGAGCCCTACATGGATGTATTCACGGGCGTCTCCGTGAAAGGACTCGCGGCTGCCGTGCAATCACCCAAAGCCGGAAGCAAACACTGGCTGTTCTTCAGTCAAAAATCTTCCCGGGATTAATAACCCGGTTGGGATCAAAAACCTGCTTGATTGCCCGCATGTAGTCAATCTCCTCGGGCGACCGGGTATAGCGCAGATAATCTTTCTTGGTCATGCCCACACCATGCTCAGCCGACACACTGCCGCGGTATCGCTGAACAATCTCGAACACCCACTTGTTGACCTCCTGGCACTTACTGAAGAAATCCTCTTTGGCCATGGATTCCGGCTTGAGAATATTCAAATGCAGGTTGCCATCGCCAATGTGCCCGAACCAGATAATCTCAAAATCCGGATAGTGTTCCGTCACCACCTCATCGATTTCGGTCAGGAATGCCGGTACCTTGGACACCACCACCGACAGATCGTTCTTGTAAGGCGTGTGTGGCGCAATGGACTCTGATATACGCTCCCGCAACTGCCACAGATTCATCGCCTGAGTTTCGCTCTGACTGATCGCGCCATCCAGAACCCAGCCATTTTCCATGCACTGCTCAAACAGCGCCATGGCATCCTCCATGACCTGATCCGACACCGCCTCGAATTCCAGCAGCGCGTAATAAGGCGCTTCAGTCTCGAAAGGCGCCTGCACCTGGCCGTGAGCCAGAACGTGCTGCATGGCCTGGTGGGAGAAGAACTCATAGGCGGTCAGATCGATCTGCTTCTGGAACGCCTGCAGAACGTCCATGGTGTTGGTCAGATCGTTCAGACCCAGCACCAGTACCGTCAGATTATCCGGCTTGCGGGCGAGCTTCATGGTCGCCTCGGTTATGAAGCCCAGCGTGCCTTCGGCGCCAATGAACAAATGCCGCAGGTCATAGCCGGTGTTGTTCTTGGCCAGATCCTTGTTCAGTTCCAGGATGTCGCCCTTGCCGGTGACCACCTTGAGGCCCGCCACCCAGTCGCGGCTCATGCCGTAACGGATCACCTTGATACCACCGGCATTGGTGGACAGATTGCCGCCCAGCTGGCTGGAGCCGGCCGACGCAAAGTCCACCGGGTAATACAGACCCTTGTCATCCGCGAAATTCTGCAACTGCTCAGTCACCACACCCGCCTGACAGGAGACCGTGCGGTCACTGGCACTGAAATCGAGAATCCGGTTCATGTAATCGAAAGCAACCACCACCTCGCCATTGGCCGCCACCGCGCCCGCGCTCAGCCCCGTACGACCACCGGAGGGCACCAGCGCGACCTGATTGTCATTGGCAAAACGCACCAGCGCCTGCACCTGCTCGGTCGTTTTGGGGAAGGCAATGGCCACCGGCTTGGGGGCGTAGATCCGGGTCCAGTCTTTACCGTAGGTGTCCAGGTCCGCGGAGTCTGTCAGTACTTTTCCATCGTCCACGAGAGTCTTGAGGGTGGCAATGATCTGTTCGGGGGTCATGATGCGTCCGGTCTCGAAAAGTGAAGTCCGCGCGGCCAGCGCCGGAACATATTCCGGACGCAGGACGCGCTGTCAAACGTGGCGATTATGGTATCATATCGCCCCTCTTCTGTGATCCTGCCAATAATAGGGGGCGAAACTGCCCGAAACCAGTGATTCACGGAGCCCACTTCACTGTCCGACGACGCGACGAAAGGTCTGGAAGAATACCAATGGCAAATACGTCTCTCGAAAAAAGCAAGATCCGCATTCTGTTACTTGAGGGAGTGCACGAGTCCGCTGTAGAAAGCCTCAACGCCGCTGGCTACTCCAACATCGAGCGCCTGAGCCACTCGCTGACCGAAGAGGATCTGATCGAAAAAATCGCCGATGTGCATTTTATCGGCATTCGTTCGAGAACCCAGCTTACCCAGAACGTATTCGACGCGGCCAAAAAACTGGTGGCGGTCGGCTGTTTCTGCATCGGCACCAACCAGGTCGACCTTCAGGCCGCCACCCGTCGCGGCATTGCGGTATTCAACGCGCCTTTCTCCAATACCCGCAGCGTCGCGGAACTGGTGTTGGCCCAGGCTATCCTGCTGCTGCGCGGCGTTCCTGAGAAGAACGCCCTCGCCCATCGTGGCGGCTGGCTCAAATCCGCCAAGGACAGCTACGAAATCCGCGGCAAGAAACTGGGTATTATCGGTTACGGCAACATTGGCACCCAGTTCAGCGTGCTGGCCGAATCCCTGGGGATGGACGTGTACTACTACGATGTGGTTTCCAAGCTGTCCATCGGCAACGCCACCCAGGTGGCCAGTCTGAAGGAACTGCTGAACAAGACGGATGTGGTCAGCCTGCACGTACCGGAAACACCGGCCACTCAGTATATGTTCGGGGCTGAGCAGTTCGCCCAGATGAAACCGGGCAGCATCCTGATCAACGCCTCGCGGGGCACCGTGGTGGATATCGACGCCCTGGCGCACACATTGAAAAGCGGCAAACTGCTGGGCGCGGCCATCGACGTTTTCCCGGTGGAGCCCAAATCCAACGAGGAAGAATTCATCTCGCCCCTGCGGGAGTTCGATAACGTCATCCTCACGCCCCACGTAGGCGGCTCCACCATTGAAGCCCAGGGCAACATCGGGCACGAGGTGGCGGAAAAACTGGCCATGTACAGCGATAACGGCACCTCGGTGTCGTCGGTCAACTTTCCCGAGGTGGCGTTGCCGTCCCATCCGAACCAGCACCGCCTGCTGCATATTCATGAAAATGTGCCCGGCGTCATGTCCGAGATTAACCAGGTCTTTTCCGAGAACGGCATCAACATCTGCGGCCAGTATCTTCAGACCAAGGAAGACATCGGTTACGTGGTGATCGACGTGGATAAAGCCTACGGCGAACTGGCGCTGCGCAAGCTCAAGTCCGTTAAAGGCACGATTCGCTGCCGGGTCTTGTTCTGAGTTAGCGCTGTCAGGAAAGAAGAAGGCCCGGGATCCGCAGCAAGCCGCTGATGTAAGTTTCCATTTGGTGATCTACCTTGAGAATGGGAGTACACGCCCCAAAGTGTATTGGAGAACGCAAGCCCGGACGGATCAACCGTTTTAAAACGGTTCTTAAGGCAAAACGCCAATACAAGGAGCAAATCATGTCTCTGAAAGACTCTTTGATTACCAAACTGGAAACACAAACAGAAAACTGGAAAAAAGAGATCGACAGGATTCAGGCCGAGGCAGAGGCCGAAAAAGCCAAAGCCAAGGACAAACAGGCAGAGGCCGATATCGAGAGCCAGTTTGCGGGCAAAGTGAAAGATCTCCAGAAAAATATCGAAGAAGCGCAGGAACAACTGAAGGAAGTGAAAGAGAGCGGAACCAGTGGGCTGCAGGAACTGTGGGACCGCATTGGCAAGCAATTGCCTGGAAGCGAAGGTAAGAAGGACTCCCGATAACGGGCAAGTGCGAAGCTTATTCCTGTTGATGTGAAGACCAGACCCAAAAAAGCCGCCGGTGCTTGAATACCCCGGCGGCTTTTTTCTGGCTTGTTCACCCGCAATCAACCATTGCCGGTGAACTCAACGGCCGGCTACTGCTCCATCGGCACCAGCTTCAGCTCAACGCGCCGGTTCTGCTCACGCCCCTGGGCCGTGTCGTTCGAGGCGATGGGGTAGCGTGGACCATAACCGGTCGCCCGGGTACGGTTTGGCGCGATGCCCTGGTTTAACAGGAAATCACGAACCGATGATGCGCGCTTTTCGCTCAACAGCTGATTATAGCTTTGGGCGCCCGTGCTGTCTGTGTGGCCCTCAATCTGAATGATGGTCTTGTCGAATTCATTCAATACCAGGCCAACGGATTCAAGCACACCGGTAAAGGACGGTTTGATGGATGACTGGTTGACGTCAAAGGTGATGTTGCCCGGCATGATCAGGTCGATCTGATCACCGTTGCGCTGGACCCGTACGCCGGTGCCTTCAAGCCTCTGACGCAATTCCGATTCCTGCTTGTCCATGTAATAACCGATGCCACCGCCAACAGCGGCGCCAGAGGCTGCGCCAATCAGCGCACCCTTGCCACGGTCGCTTTTGCTTGATGTGGCCGCACCCACGGCGGCGCCGCCGAGAGCACCGATGATGCTGCCCGTGGTGGCGCTGGATGTCTTTTCTTCGCCGGTGTAGGGGTCGTAGGTCATACAACCAGCCAAGCCTACAGTGGCAACCACAAATGCGAGTAATGCTTTTTTCACGGTAAACTCCTGGTTACATCAAATTAAACTCTGCGCGATAGGCAGAACTACTAACGACCCTCCGCATCTTGAGCGAAGGTGTCAATGATTGTGCTGAATACGGTCGCCTGCAAGTCTTTTGCTTCATTCACAAGGTGATGACGCCCATCGGGAATCTTTAGTTCCTTAACCGATGAAAATTTGTTCCTGATAATGCGCAGGTTGTGTTTCCAGTCCACCGTCAGGTCCTTTTCTCCCTGCACCACGGTAACCGGAAAATCCACCGGCCTGGCGGACTCCACGTAAGGCACCCATTGACGTAATGCCGATATCCAGTCCATGTGCACGGCTCTGGCCTGCAGCGGGTCGATCTCCTTGAGAAATCGCAGGAAACGGCTGTTGCCGCTATTTTCCGAGAACATCCGGCGCCAGCGGCTAAGGAAAGGCCGCGCCAGGCTGTGCAACAGCTTCGCCGCCAGCCACCCCGTCGGCCTTACCAGGGGCGCCAGCAGTACCACCCGCTGGAACTGTGAACTGGCCCGCGTGTGTTGATTGGTCAGCAGATAGTCGATCAAAATTCCGGCGCCCGTACTTTGGCCCACCGCATACCAGGGCCGACGCAGATCGTTTTTCACCGCCGCCATAATGTCCTGAAGCACCGCCTGGTATTCGGCGAAGCTACCAATCGCCGCCGGCGCTCCGCTTGAAAGACCATGCCCGGGCTGATCATAGGCCAACACATCAAAGCCTGCGCCAAGACAGCGCTCGATCAACTGGCTGTATAACCCCACGTGATCAAAATATCCGTGAAGAATGAAAACCGTCCCCCCGGCCTCGGGCCGGCGGTAGTAGTGCACGGCAACCTGGTGGCCCCCGGCGGCTAAAAACCCCTGGGAGTAAGCAACATCCGGATATTCAGCCCACAGGTCGAGGCCGTAAAACTGGCAATAGTCGAGTGCCTCTTCCGTCAGCGGTCCCGGTTCAACGGCGTTGAAAGACGGCAGGGTATTAAGCAACGAGGCTCGTTCCCATGCGGGAATCTCAAAGTGGTCTTTTTTCCAATACACGGATGTCAAGGCCCTGTGATAAAACCGAAAAGATTGGCAGGAATCAACGCCAGCAAGATTAACACACCAGGCGCCACATCAGGTTATTTCGTTGGTCTGCACCGAAGGGAGTTCGATTTGGCCCGCAATCAGGGCTTCTTTCCGGATTCGTGGCCATCGTTTTACCTGCCACTCCAGACGGGAAGCCATAACCCTGTCACCCACCCGGGCATGGTAAGCCAGAGTTAAAGGCCCTTTCCCTCTTAAGCTGCGGGCGCCGCGCCCGCCGCCGGCCTCATGCTCGGTCAGACGGCGCTGCACATCGGTGGTGATGCCGGTGTAAAGGCTGCCGCGTGCTGTGCGGATCAAATAAAGAAACCATTGGTTCATCCTCCCGCCGGCTCCGTTACAGGTTTGGTTTTGCCCATCTGCTGCTGGAACCAGAGGCCGGTGATGATCAGCACCAGGCCGACATAAGTGGAAGACAGTATCACCTCGCCCAGGATGAAATAGATAAACACCAGCGAGAGAAAGGGTGAAATGAAAATCAGATTACTGACCCGACCGGTGTTTTCGGCTTTTTTCATGGCATAGGACCAGAGCACGAAAGCCACCCCCATCTCGAACACACCAACGTAGACAGCGCCCGCCATACCGCGAACGGAGAAAAAATCAAAGCCGTCAGTCAGGCCACAGATTAAAGCAATCACTGGCAAACCAGAGAGAAAATTGAGCAAGAGCCCCACCACCGGATCCCGGGTGTCCCGGGTCGCTATGATCCAGTACGAGGCCCAGACCAGGGTACTGCACAAGGCCAGAGCGACACCAAGAGGGTCCGAAAAAGTCAACGACAGCGGATCGCCGCGCGTCGCAATGACCACCACGCCGCTGTAACACACCAGCCCGGCAACAATGTCGGTCATTTTCAGCCGGTGCCCCAGAAAAGGCACGGACAAATAGGCCAAAACCAGGGCCCAGGTGTAATTCAGGGGCTGGGCCTCCTGAGCTGGCAGCCGGTCAAACGCACCAAACAGCAAAAAATAGTACAGGCAGGGATTGATCAACCCCATGACGACAGATTGCAGATATTGCAAACGAGTCAACTGGAATACCAATCGGAATCGGCCTTGCGCCCACAGCACCAGACTCAGTACCAGAACCGAGACAAAACAGGCGATAAGCAGTAGTTGAATCGGGCTCAGAACCATAAGTGAGAGCTTGAAAGCCGTCGCCACGGTGGACCACAGCAGTACGGCACCAAGACCAAAAAGCATTGCCTGGGACTGAGTTGTCATGGGTTTTCGCCCTCGCCCCCACTGTCTTCCAGCCACCGATACAAGGTGCGCCGGTTAACCCCCAGTATCTGGGCGGCGCGACGCTTATTGCTGTCGACGGCCGCTATCACTTCCCGGACGTAGGACTGTTGCACCTGCTCCAGAGTCGGCCATTCGGCGAGATTGCCGCCTGGACGCTGCTCGTGCAAGGAGGTTGCCGGCAAGCTTCGCTGCCGGATGCGGACAGGCAGGTGCTCGGGCCGTATGACATCCCCCTCGCAGAAAGTCACAGCTCTCTCAATGGCACTGGCAAGCTCTCGGATATTGCCCGGAAACGGATAATCCGCCAGGATCTGGCCGGCCTGTTCGCCAAGCCTGATGAAACCCCGACCGTGACGAGCGGCGGCCTGACCGAGAAACTTCATGGCCAGCAGTTCAATATCGTCACCGCGCTCCCGCAGTGGCGGCACGGCGAGCGCCAGGGTCTCCAGACGGTAGTACAGGTCCTCCCGGAACCAGCCCTCCTCCACAGCCTTGAGCAAGTCCACATGGGTGGCTGCGACGATTCGCACGTCCACCGCCTCCTCCCGGTCCGACCCCACGGCTTTGACACGGTGCTCCTGCAGCACGCGCAATAATTTTGCCTGCAGCGACAGCGGCATTTCACCGATTTCATCCAGCAGCAGCGTACCGCCGGCGGCCTCGGCAAAAAGACCCCGTCGGGCCTGTCGGGCGCCGGTGAAGGCGCCCTGCTCATGGCCGAAAAATTCACTCTCCATGAGGTCGTGGGGTATGCCGGCGCAATTGACCGGCAAAAACGGACCCTCGCGGCGGTCGCTGGCGCGATGAATCGCCCGGGCGACCAGCTCCTTGCCGGTGCCGCTTTCGCCGGTGACCAGCACCGCGGCTTCGCTTCTCGCAATTTGGGTGATCTGCTTACGTAGGCTGGCCATCTGCGGGCTTTCGCCGAGCAGGTCGTCGCGGCTGCTCTGATCCTGCCGCGACTTGTACTCGGCCAATTCGCTCACCGTGGCTGCATGGGCCAGTAAGCGCCGGACCTTCAGACGCAGGTGATCAATCGACAGGGGTTTGGTGAGAAAATCGTCGGCCCCGGCCTTGAGCGCATCCACGGCCTGGCCAACAGTGCCGAAAGCGGTAATGATAATGAAAGGCAAGGCATGACCTTCCGAACGCAATCGCTGCAGAAGGGTCAAACCGTCCTGATCCGGCAACCTGAGGTCCGACACCACCAGATCCGGCAGGTTGGCACCGGCCGCGGCCATGGCATCACTGCAATTAGCCACCGCTTCAACGCCGTAACCCTCGGCTTCCAGTTCTTCGCATAAAAGGTTGCGCAGACTGGCATCATCTTCGACCAGCAGTATCCGGGGCTGCTCCAGACTCATTTTGACACCTCCCCTGCACAGCTTTCGACGGGCTCGGCGTTTTGCTCAAGAGCCGCAAAAAACAGGCTCATGCGGCAGCCGCCCCAGGGGCTTTCGCCTACTTCAATGCGAGCCCGGTGTTCCTTGACGACGCTGTTGACCATAGCAAGGCCAAGGCCAGTGCCCTCGCCCGCTGGCCGGGTGCTATAAAAGGGTTCAAAAATCCGACTGCGATTGTCGGCGGCGATGCCCGGCCCGTCATCGTCCACCCGCACTTCCCAGAATCCGGCCTGCTCAATCAACGATACCCCAACACAGCTTTTCGCTTCCTGACAGGCATTACGCATGACGTTCAGGCAAGCCAGACTCAGGCGGGTGGGCTCCGCGTCGATCATCGCCACCGGTGCGAGATTGTTGACCATTAGCCGTCTACCCTGGCATTGGGGATGGTCAACAAGCTGGACCAGGGTTTCGCGAAGCGTATGAGCCAAGTCGATCGGCCGTTTTGAATCGGGTACATGCCGAAAACAATCGAGCAATTGTTCAATGATACGGGTCATGCGCTGCACCTGGCTGCTGATGTCCCTGAGCTGGCGCTGCTGGTCTTCCGAGGTGGCCGTTCGGGCCAGGATACCGGCCCTGCCTTCGATTACGCTAAGAGGCGCGCCCAGCTCATGGGCCACACCGCCGGCCACGCGACCGATCATGGCGACTTTCTCCTGGTACTCCAGTTTTTCGCCCAGCTCCCGTTCACGCGTCACGCGCTCCAGAATTTCCGACTCTGCCGATGCCATGCGATTGACGAGCATTCCGAGTCCTTCATGTATGTCCTGAATCTCACGGGGCCCCGAGGCCTTCCGGTTCAATATCCAACGACCGGGAGCCAGTTGCTCCATGCTGTCCAGAAGTCGTCTCACATGTCGGCCAATACTGCCGTAATGGCCCAGCACAACCACCAGGATCACAATCAATGACAAGGCCGACCAGATTCCAATTGCCTGGCCCCGAATTGTCGCAAGTTGTTCCTGAAAATCACTGCGTTTGCGGGTGATTTGCAGCAAGCCTCTGATGCGGCCGTCACTGGCAATCAATGGGGTGAACTGCGAGAACACATCGACGCCTTTCACTTTTCGGAAATGGCCTTCCAGGGTGCCGCTATCGATCACGTCAGCCGCCCTTTGACTGGTATAAAGTTCCCGGTCAGTCACACCGAGGCTGGCCACCTGGCGCCCGTCCCGATCGTAAACCGAGGCGCCGTAGACGCGACCGATGCGAAAAATGGATTGCAGAGTCTCGCTCAATACAATTTCATCCTGTGCCGACATGGCCTGGGATAGCGGCCCCCTCACAGCACGGGCGACCAGTTCCAAATCGTCCCGCAAGCGCTCTTCCAGGGCATCTTCAACCGCAGACAAGCCAATATAAATAGCACTGCCGCCAAGCACCATCAGCGGCAGCACAATGCTAACCACAAGGTTAAGACGCAGCGATGCCAGCACAGGCGTGAGGGTGGACAATGTCCGATGCATCGACGGCTCCCTGAAAAAATGTCACACATTAATGCCACATGTGACATTTTGCCTCAACTCATATTAACGAGCGGTCACATCAATAAAAACGTAAGCAATTGTTTTAAAACAACTAAAAATATTTTATGAGCTTCTGGGTTGATTGGCACAGAGATTGTATTATCACTCGCAGTTCAATCAATTATTGAATCAACCCAAAAACCTGAAGGGGAAGTCCTATGAAAAAGCTACTGACCTCCATGACCATGAGCCTGGCCCTGATCGCCGCTGCGCCAGCCATCGCGCAGGAAGAAGGCTACAGCGACCCGGCCGCTGCAGGCACCCAGAAGACTAACTATGACGAGTCGGATCTGAAGCAATTCGTCGAAGCCCAGGAAGCCATCAACGAGATCCGTGATGAATACATCACCAAGATAGAAAATACCGACTCCCAGGAGAAAGCCCAGTCTCTGCAGATGGAAGCCAACGATCAGATGGCGGAATCCATCGATGACGCCGGTCTGGACATACCGACCTACAACGCCATTGCCACGGCCTACAACAGCGAGCCGGAAGTACGCGAGCGTGTTGATGCGCTGAAGTAAGCTTCGGTTGAGCCCGACAAAGCCATACCAAGTGGAAAGTCGTTCAGCGTAAGCGAAACTGATCGGCTTCAGCCGGGGCCCAAAGGCGCCATACTGTGCTCAGTGTGGCGCCTTTTTTTTGTTTAAACCTCGACCTTGAGGCTTGGCCGCTACAAGACTTCGAGCTTGAGGGGGACGCCGGCCAGCATACAAGTCCGGCTCCTGAATACTGGCTTATTCCGGCACCAGCCAATCAAGACGGTGGCTGGCATTGAGGCCTTCCGGCCCTCCCACCTCAGCCATCATGGCTTCAAGCCGATCGCCCAGGCCCCAGGGTGGGTTGACCACCAGCATGCCTGAACCTCTCATACCACGATCCGGTGGCGTAACCAGGCTTAGTTCACTCTGTAACACCTTGGTGACCGGGCTGTTCACCAAAGCCTCCAGAAGCTTTCGGTGAAGCCGGTCCGGCAGGATGGGATACCAGATCAGGAAAACCCCGTGGCGGCACTTGCGCCAGGCCTTGACCAGCGTCTCAGCCACTTCCTGATAATCCTTTCTGATTTCATAAGAGGGATCCATCAACGCCAGAAGGCGTGGCGCCGATGGCGGCAGCGAATGCAAAAGACCGGCCAGTCCGTTTTCACGGCGCACCTTGAGTTTTCGCCCCTCAGCCCACGCCTCTAGCCGCAAGCCTTCAGTGGAATGCAGCTCAAAAGCCGCGACCAAATCCTGATCACGGCTCAGAGTTGCCATCCAGGCCGGCGAGCCCGGGTAATGCCTGAGTTCGGGTATTACCCCATTCCAGGTTTCCAGCTCGGCCATGAAGCCCTGCCAATCATCGGACTGAAGACCGGCCCGGTTTTGCCAAAGTCTCTGTATACCGCGATCGGACTCTCCCGTTTTTAACGCCCGCTCACCTTTCAGGTCGTAGACCGCGCTGCCAGCGTGGGTGTCGAAGCAGGCAATCGGACTGGCCTTGGCCTGCATCCGGGTCAGTGCCAGATAAAGGGTGGCGTGTTTCTGCACATCGGCAAAATTGCCCGCGTGAAAGGCGTGAAGGTAACTCAGCATAAGGATTATGGGCCCGTCGTAATTGCACGAAGCCATTATGCCCGCTATCGCCCGGCCATGGGCAAATCAAGGTACATCAATCGGCCGCTGGCGGTTTCCAGAGTGCATCCGCAACCGGAGACGGCTTTCGTCGGTTGCCGGCATTCGTTTGTTTGCCAGCCTCTCGCGTGGTCCGGTTTAAACGCTGCCAGGCGCTGCAGAGAAAATCCGGTGTGCCGGCGAGACGAATCGTGGTGTTATTCATGGGTGACTCCAGCACAGGTTTTAGAGAAGCGACTCCAGGCCGGTGCTCATTGAGAGGGTCCTGGACTCTTTAAAACTCAGTATCGGACGGTATCTTCTGTCTGTCAATACGAATGATTCGTATTTTATTTAAGGGCGAAAGGTCGGAAGACATCCAGCGGATCCAGGCAATATACAAATCGCCAACCGAAACGGTATGCTTTCGGTTTACTCTCTGCCCCTGAGGAAGCCGGTTTGTCACAAAAAAAATCCAATACCGCAGACCAGCTCTACGCCCTGATCGCCAAT
>JAGXLV010000132.1 GCA_018334495.1 Oleiphilaceae bacterium | reverse complement strand
GAGGAGACGCCGGGGTCATCTTCTTCCTGCCGGGCAATTTGACCGCTGGCAGCTTCTGGGGATTCTTTGTCTGCTTCCTGGTCCTCTTCATTGGCACCGGTATCGGCAATGGCTCCACCTTCCGCATGGTACCGGTGATCTTCCGCAACCTGCTGCTCAAGGAATACGGTGAAGCCCGCAAGGATGAAGTCCAGAAATCCGCCAATAAGGAAGCCGCTGCTGTTCTTGGCTTTATCTCCGCCATCGCGGCCTACGGGGGGTTCTTCATCCCCAAAGCCTATGGTACTTCCATCGCCGCTTCGGGCAGCGTGGTACCAGCGTTGATTGGCTTCATCATCTTCTATGCCAGTTGCATGGTGGTGACCTGGTATTTCTATGCTCGCAAGGGAGCGCCGGCGCCCTGCTGACAAACGGAACCAGACAATCTTGTGCCGCCCCGGGAAAGGGGCCGCGCAAGAATGGCGCCGAATGAATCAGTGACCGGAATCGTCATCCAAGCGCCTGACAAAATGCCACCACATCCCGAGACTGGTCAGCAGCCAGGCCAGCCAGGCCAACCAGACGGTGGCCATGGGAACCGGCATCAGGAAGAACAGCTCCATTGCATCGGCCAGTTTCACACTGCCGGTGGTGTACATGGCAATGGGAAAGACCATGCTCCAGAGTTGTGGGTCGTAGGCAAGCCGATGGCGCTGAAAAAGGTGGCGCCAGGCCGTCAGGCCCAGCAACAGTGGAATCCACCAACTGGCAATGGCCCAGAAAAATACCGTAAACCCGGTCAGGAAAGGGATAAAACTCGTTAGCAGACTGCTTTCAGGCGCACGAGCGATCAAAGTCGCTCCGGCCAGTGTGGTGATCGCCGCGGCTCCCATATTGATCCAGTAGGGCGGTGTCAGTGATTCAACTGTCAACTTGAGAAAAGTCAGTCGGTAGAAAATCAGCGGGATGATCGCCAGATACAACATGCAGCCAACCAGGTACATGCATAGCGCAAAAAAAAGCTGCAGCTCCGAATCCTCGTTACTGCCGTCTGTCAGGGTCGCAAGAATTGCCACCGATTGAGTGCTGACCGCCACCAGAAGCCAGGCCCCGTTAATGCCTTTGGCCAGGTCCGGCTTGTGGTGACGGGTCGTGACCACCATGAAAAAGGCATACATCAGCAACACCCACAGGCCCGTTCCCAGCAGCCAGATGCCGAAGGCTATCTGCCGCCATTCCAGCAGCACCTGGAACTGGGAGCCCAGAATGCAAGTGCCCGCAACCAGAGTGAAAAACCCGGGGGCGCGGGCATGGTCCGCCATATCGGCCATTAGTCGCCGGGGATAACGCACAAGCCGGATGATGGTCAGAAGCCAGAGCGCGATGTAAGCGAGAACATTCGCAACCAGCAACAACCGGGCAATCAGCTCATAACCCAGCAGATGAGAAGCAATAGAGGTGGCGCCCGTCGCCATCACAACGGCGAAATAACCAGGAAAAAGCTGAGCCGCGCCTTCATCAAGCAATGCCGATATTTTCGGCAGGAATCGAAGCATTGGTCTTGCGGTCTCCTTGTCTGGATACGGCAAAATCCAGGTAAAACGATTCCACGAAGTCAGTCTGCAACTAACTCAGGCCCAAGGCGAAATCCATGTCAAAAAAAAGCTCGAAAAATTCAGGCATTCCGCCTCTTTTTCCCCGCTCCCGCATTACTCGCGGCTATTACCGTGCCACTTTCGCTCTGGGCTGTGCAATCAGGTACAGGCTGGCCTCCGGGGCTTCTGGGCGCGGGCCATGGCCATTCGGCTGTCATTCCCTATGGGGTCCGTTGCTAAAAAAAATGAAGTTCTTTCCGGGCGCTCTGACTGATGGGTGTCCGTTCCGGTTAGCGAATTAGCCAGACCGGACACCCTTTATCAAACAGACGCCGCCGAAGAAATCTCGTCGCCCACCTTTTTCTTCACACTGCCTCAAGCTCTTCCATTGGCCCAAAAAACTCATAACGAACCTGGCCTGCAGGAATGCTCAGATCACGGGTAATCTGCCATACGGAGCGCATGAAGGGTTTGGGGCCAAGAAAATACAGATCAACATCATGATCCTGCGGCAGTAATCTGTTCAGGGTTTCGGTCCCGATCAATCCTTCCCCGTGAGCGACATCATCCGGCAGTGGGTCGCTGTAGATATAATGCGGCTGGACGTTTTCGTGCGCTTCTGCCATTGCATCAACGTGGTCTCGAAAAGCATGAACGCGGCTGTTGAGCGCACAGTGAATAAAGTGAATCTCGCGTCCACTGATTGCAGTGGCGTCAAGCATGCTGATGGCTGGCATAATACCCACACCGGCGGTCAAGAGGACCAATGGCCGGCTGTTTTGACTTAAGGTGAACTCACCGGACGGTGGAAGAAGCTCCAGTTCGGCCCCTACGTCAACGTTTTTATGAAGGTAGTTCGAAGCGACTCCACCAGGTTCACGCTTAACGCTGATCCGATAATGACCGGCACCAGGCTGGGACGATAATGAATAGGTTCGGCGCAACGGCTGGCCGTCCACTTCCATCAGTACTGTAATATATTGCCCCGGGTAAAAATCCATGATCGGGCCAAGGTCCACCGGCTCCAAATAAAATGAGGTGATAACCTCGCTTTCGGGCTCTTTTTTTCACCACCCGGAAGTTGCGCGGACCACGCCATCCACCGTGTTGCGCCTCATGCTTTTGGTAAAGCGCTTCCTCGGCACTGATGAGTAGGTCGGCAAGGTGCTGGTAGGCTTCTGCCCAGGCTGACATTACGTCATCAGTGGCGGCATCACCCAGCACATCTTTAATGGCGCGCAACAGGCACTCACCTACGAGGGGATAGTGCTCCGGTCGAATATCAAGGGCGACGTGTTTCTGAATTATCATGGGTAGTGCGTCGGCCAGCGCCTCAAGCCTGTCGATATGGGACGCGTAAGCCAAAACGCTGTTGGCCAGCGCCTTCGGCTGGGTGCCTTGGACCTGGTGAGCCTGATTAAAGTATGCCTTTACCTCTGGATAGTCACTGAAAAGGGTCTCGTAAAAATGAGTCGTTATCTGCTCACCGTGCTGCTGCAGCGCGGGAACAGTCGCTTTGACTGTGGCTATGGTTTTTGCCGATAACATCGATACCTCTCTGATACTTCTTGATGACAAGTGATGGAGCTGGATGACATGCGCTCGGGTTCCCGGATCCGGGGCTCAACCCGCCGCTGATCCAGATCATTAACCCATTGAGTGTTGGCCGGAGCTTAAACCCATTAACATTGATTCTATATACCTCTTATGGAATAGGGCCATCAATTAACACAGAGCGCGCAGACTGGCCTGCAGCCGGGCATTTTGAAACCGCCTCTTGATTACTGTCAGAAGCTTTCCTCACTCAGACCCGTTGGCGTACCAGGGGTAACTGCGTCGATATTGCACATCACAGTTCAAAGGCTGATTCATGGAAATTACAAACAGGTCGCTTTTCTTGATATACGACAACGCATTTATTGTTTGAAACATGTATCAATAAATACTCTGTGCTCAAGCAAAAAGGCTTTTTCATAGAGGTAGGCATGTTCTGAGTGATATCGAGAATCACGAAACCAAGGAGATTGCATGAAAACTCTTTATAGGAGTCTGTTTGTTATATTAGTGGCCGCTATTATCAGTATCAGCAGCCTGGTCGTTGCCGAGGAAAAATCCGAACCCTGGCTGCCCACATTGATCACAGAAACACCACAGGAAGGGTTTGAACTCGCCATCAAGCTTTCTCGGATGGGGGTAAAAAAGACACAACCTGATACAGAGGTGTTGTTTCGAGAGCGTGAAAAATACTCCCAGAATGCAGATGACCTGATGGTTGCGTCTCAGGTGATTGCCCTGAATTTCGAGACCGTTGCCGCCGCGAACAACTACTGGCGAGAGCAATAAAAAACGTAGCCGGGTGCTCATTGGCAAGAGCACCTTTATCGTTGTCATTGGCCGCTCTCCTTACATTGGTTAAAACAACACCGGTTTGTTGATCGCAAGGTAAAAAATAGCCAAGACCTGAACCATTGCCAGCACACTGGCAATCACACGAACCCGAAGACTGAAACGTGGCTTGAGAGCAAACACCCCAGCCGCAATATAGCCCACCAGTAAAACGACTTTTGCCGTCAGCCAGTGATGCACGAACGGAGACCAGCCGGTCACAAACAGAAGGCCGATGGCAGCCCCTAACAATAATGTATCGTTGGCATGAGGTATCCAGCCCAACGGCGACTTGCGCCAATCAGAACGCCCAAAGGCGTCCAGCGTCAGGCGCAGGGCAAACATTGCCAGGGTCAGATAGGCCGCGCTCATGTGAATCGTCTTCAACGCCAGATAGCTGGTCATGGCCGGAATCCTCTTGATGTTTTTTCTGCCGGCAGAATACCGCAAAGACTCGCTCGAAAACCTACCCCCTAATCGGTATAGGCTCAGCTTAAAGATTCATCTATCGTTGATGTTATAAAATCTGCAGGACAAACGGAGCAACTTCATGCGAGCTATTCCCACCACGCAGCCGTCACAGTCGGCCTCCGTGGGCCAGCTGTTTGCCTATCCCTTCCGGATATTTTTCCTGTCCATGGCGCTCCTTGGCATGCTCGCCATTCCGCTCTGGGTTTTGCAGGTGACGGGCACCCTCCAGTTGCCCCTCGCCCTGCCCGGTTTGTTCTGGCATCAGCACGAATTGCTTTTCGGATTTCTGTCGGCGGCCATTGCCGGTTTTCTCCTCACGGCCGTCTGTGTCTGGACCAAGACTGAGCGCACCCAGGGTTTCTCTCC
>JAGXLV010000055.1 GCA_018334495.1 Oleiphilaceae bacterium | reverse complement strand
ATGGTCAACGGCAACGAAACCATGGCTTGTGCGCCGCACCAGATTGCCCGGCTTGGGGTGGGTTACTGCCCGGAACATCGCGGCATCTTTGCCAGCCTCAACGTCGAGGAAAACCTGCTCCTGCCCCCCGTGGTGCGCAGCGGCGGCATGGGTCTGGAAGAGATTTACACCATGTTTCCCAATCTGTACGAGCGGCGTTTCAGTCAGGGTAGCAAGCTGTCCGGCGGTGAACAGCAGATGCTGGCGCTGGCGCGGATACTCCGCACCGGGGCGAATATGCTCCTGCTGGATGAGATCACCGAGGGCCTGGCGCCGGTTATTGTGCAAACGCTGGGCGAGGTTCTGATCAAGCTTAAAGCAGCAGGCCTGACCATCGTACTGGTCGAGCAGAATTTTCATTTTGCGGCGCCTCTGGCCGACCGTCACTACGTGATGGAGCATGGTCAGATTGCCGAAGAAATCAGCGCCGATGAGCTTGAATCCAAGCAATCGTTGCTTAACGACTATCTCGGCGTTTGACGCCTGGTAGGCAGTGAACGGAATTGTCCTGTGCCAAAGAAAGATCATGACAACCAAGACATTAATGGAGATACAACAATGAGAATTATGAAAAAGCTCCTGACGTCGGCTATCGCCTCAACCATGCTTGCAAGTGGTGCCCAGGCAGCGATATCGGATAATACGGTAAAGATCGGTTACCTGGCGGACATGTCGGGCACCTACCGCGATCTGGCGGGACCGAATGGTCTGACGGCCATGGAAATGGCTATCGCGGATTTCGGCGGCAAGGTCAATGGCGCCACGATTGAAGTTGTGAACGCCGATGACCGCAACAGCCCGGATGTGGCTTCAAGCACTGTCAGGCGTTGGGTGGATAATGAGCAGGTTGATATGGTCGGCGGCCTGGTGGCGTCGTCTGTATCGATCGCCGTCAGCAACATCCTCGAGGAAAATGACCGGCTGGGGATCGTATCCGGCTCGGCAGCGTCCAGTATCACCAACGAGCACTGCACACCCAATCACATCCATTACGTATACGACACCTACCCCTTGGCGAACGGTACCGCCAGTGCGGTGGTCAAGGAAGGCGGCGAGAAGTGGTTTATCCTGACTGCCGACTACGCCTTTGGTCATGCCCTCGAGGGTGATGTTACCCAGGTGGTTGAAGCCAGTGGCGGTGAAGTGATCGATGCCGTGCGTCATCCCTTCCCCACGTCTGACTTTTCATCATTCATACTGCAGGCTCAAGGTTCCGGCGCTGATGTGGTCGCCCTTGCCAATGCCGGCGCTGACACTGTCAACGCCATCACCACGGCAAACGAATTCGGGGTAACCCAGTCCGGCCAGACTCTGGCGGCGCTGTTGCTGTTCCTGACGGACGTTCATGCGCTTGGCGCCGAAACCGCCCAGGGTATTCAGCTCACCACCGGATGGTACTGGGATATGAATCCTGAAGCCCGTGCCTGGGCGGATCGTTTCCTGGAGGAAACAGGTGTGCGGCCCACGATGGTTCACGCCGGCATTTACTCAAGCACCATGCAGTATCTGAACGCTATCAAGGCGACTGGCTCGGACGATGCCCAGACAGTGCGCAAGCAGATGATGGATACGCCGATCAACGACATGTTCGCCAGCAATGGCATCATTCGTGAAGATGGCCGCATGGTTCACGACATGTATCTGGCTGAGGTCAAAACACCCGCTGAGTCCAAGGGGGAGTGGGACTTGTACGACATCGTGCGGACCATTCCCGCAGACGAAGCCTATCGGCCACTGTCCGAAAGCAAGTGTCCGCTGGTAACCAATAACTGATGACCTGACCGGCAGTGCCTGTCTCTCGTTCCCGGGCTCCATGGAGGGAGAGACAGGCAACCACCCCGGTCATACTCGCTGGTCCGTTATGACAGCGGTTTTGCCCCTGGAGTTCTCGACATGACCATGATATTGGGAGTGCCCCTTGCTGTGCTCTTTGGCCAGCTGCTGCTGGGACTCATCAATGGCGCTTTTTATGCGCTCTTGAGCCTCGGCCTGGCGGTAATTTTCGGGCTGCTGAAAATCATTAATTTTGCTCACGGCGCCCTTTACATGCTGGGCGCTCTGACGACCGTGGTGATGTTTGATGCGTTCGGCATCAATTACTGGGTGGCATTATTTCTGGCGCCGCTCCTGGTAGGCGTCGTGGGGGTACTGATCGAGTATTTCCTGCTGCGCCGGATTGCCCACGAAGATCATATTTACAGTCTGCTACTGACATTCGGCATCGCTCTGGTCATTCAGGGCGTTCTGACCAACATTTACGGCGTATCCGGCCTGCGTTATTCCATGCCGGACGTGTTTCAGGGCGGGGTGAATCTGGGCTTCATGTTCATGCCCTACTATCGTGGCTGGGTCATTCTGATGGCGCTGCTGGTGTGCTTCGGGACCTGGTTCATGATTGAAAAGACCAAGCTGGGTTCCTATCTCCGTGCCGGCACCGAGGACTCTCAGTTGATGCAGGGCTTTGGCATCAACGTGCCCCTGCTGGTCAGCCTGACCTACGGCTTCGGCGTCATGCTGGCAGCCTTTGCCGGCGTGCTGGCCGCGCCTATCTATTCGGTGACCCCGGTAATGGGTTCCCACATCCTGATTGTGGTGTTCGCAGTGGTGGTCATCGGCGGCATGGGCTCCATCGCCGGCGCAGTCATCACCGGTTTGCTGATGGGTGTGATTGAGGGTTTTACCAAAGTGTTTTGGCCCGAATTTTCTTCCGCGGTTATTTTTCTGGTGATGGTGGTTGTCTTGTTGATCCGCCCATCCGGCCTGTTCGGTAAGGAGGCATAGTCATGGCGGGTTCCACAAACGAATCGGCGATCAAAGCCAGTATTCAAGCGAGGGAAAAATCGGCGGGCCGTAAAAAGCTCGCGCTTAACCTGGTGCTGCTGGCCCTCCTGCTCATCGCTCCGGCGGTCATGTACCCCGTCTTCCTGATGAAGATTCTGTGTTTTGCCCTGTTTGCGGTGGCATTCAACCTTCTTCTCGGCTTTACCGGCTTGCTGTCCTTCGGCCACGCGGCGTTTCTGGCCACGGGCGGCTACACCACGGGTTATCTCCTCTCCACCTATTCCGGTGTGACCACGGAAATGGGCATTCTTGCCGGCACAGGTGCGGCCACCCTGTTAGGGCTGGCCTTTGGTCTGGTGACCATCCGTCGCCAGGGCATCTATTTCGCCATGATTACCCTGGCCCTGGCGCAACTGGTGTTCTTTTTCTTTGTTCAGGCCGAGTTCACCGGCGGGGAGGACGGCATGCACGGCGTTCCCAGGGGCTACCTGTTCGGGCTGGTCGATCTGGAAAACAACACCGCGATGTATTATCTGGTGCTGGCAATATTCCTGTTCGGTTATCTGCTGGTCCAGCGCACCGTGAATTCGCCCTTCGGCCAGGTGCTGAAAGCCATCAAGCAGAATGAGCCCCGGGCCGTCTCGCTGGGCTATAACGTTAACTGGTACAAGATGGTGGCCTTCGTGATGTCGGCGGGTCTGGCCGGCCTGGCCGGTTCCATGAAAACGGTGGTGTTCCAGCTGGCGTCACTGAACGATGCCCACTGGCACATGTCCGGCGAAGTGATCCTGATGACCCTGCTGGGCGGAAGCGGCACCCTGCTGGGGCCGGTTGTGGGCGCGGCCTTTGTGGTCAACCTTGAGTACTACCTGTCCCAGGGCGCACTGGGGGACTGGGTCGATGCGATACTGGGCGGGATCTTTATTCTGACCGTCATTGCCTTCCGGTCGGGTATCGTGGGTGAGGTGCAAAAGTTCATCAGGAAGAATCTGAGCTGATTCTTATCTCCTGGACCCGGATTCGATGATATCCCTGACCTGGGTGCTGGCCGGCTCGTAAAGACTCAGGACTGCGGGCTTGGGTGTTTGCACGGGAGCCGCGAGCTCTTTCCCGGAGACGCCCGTGAATACATCCCTGTAGGGCTCGGGCGCAGCCATCCCTGGCTGCTCACGCTCCGGGAAAGAACTCCCGGCCCCCGTGCCCAGACTTGAGTGTTGGCCGACAGTCTCAAAGATTTGAAATTATCTGACTGTGAATCGCCCGAGGAATTAGTGCTGAGAAAACTCGTGGTTGAAAAACGACGGGCCGGAGACCTTTTTCAGAACCGTGTGTGGCCATGGATGGCCATACCCGAGCCCTACATGGACGTATTTACGGGCGTGTTCTGAAAAAGGTCTGCGGACCGGCGTCCCCCTCAAACTCGAAGTCTTACAAGAGAGCGCCAATCCCGATTCAGCCTTCCTCTTTCAATTCCTCGCTGGAGATCTCCCGCATCTTGAACTTCTGGATCTTGCCGGTCACCGTCATGGGAAACTCATCCACGAACTTGAAGTGGCGGGGTATCTTGAAGTGGGCAATCTTGCCCTTGCAGAAGGCCTGTAACTCTTCGGCGCTGATGTTTTCGGCGTCGGTCTTGAGTTTGACCCAGGCAACCAGCTCTTCACCGTACTTGGCATCGGGAATGCCGGTCACCTGGATTTCCGACACCGCCGGATGGGTGTAAAGGAACTCCTCGATTTCCTTGGGATAGATGTTCTCCCCGCCCCGAATCACCATGTCCTTGATGCGACCGACAATCTGGATGTAGCCGTCTTCGTCCATTTCGGCCAGGTCGCCGGTGTGCATCCAGCCGGCCTCGTCGATCGCCTCCCTGGTTTTGTCCTCGTTGTTCCAGTATTTCAACATCACGCTGTAGCCCCGGGTGCAGAGTTCGCCGATCTGGCCCCTGGGCAAAATGTGGCCATTGGCCGGGTTCACGACCTTGGACTCAAGGTGGGCCTGGGTGCGGCCCACGGTGCTGACCTGCTTGTCGAAAGGATCGTCCGAGCGCGTCTGGGTCGAAACCGGGCTGGTTTCTGTCATGCCATAGGCGATTTGTACTTCTTTCATGTGCATCTGGCTGTTGACCTGTTTCATGACCTCGGAAGGGCAGATGGAGCCCGCCATGATGCCGGTGCGCAGGCTGGAAAGGTCGAACTCCTCGAAGTCGGGGTGGCTCAGTTCGGCGATGAACATGGTGGGTACACCGTACAGAGCCGTGGCGCGTTCCTTATGAACCGCCTCAAGCACCGAGCGCGGCTCGAAGCCTTCAGCTGGGTAGATCATGGCGGAACCGTGAGTGATACAGCCCAGGTTGGCCATCACCATGCCAAAGCAATGATACAGCGGAACCGGTATGACCAGGCGGTCGTGCTCGGTAAAATTCATGCTCTCGGCCACGGAATAGCCGTTATTGAGAATGTTGTGATGGGAAAGGGTCGCGCCTTTGGGAGCGCCGGTGGTGCCGGAGGTGAACTGGATATTGATCGGATCATCAAACTGGAGGGTGGCCTGGACCTCGTCGACCTGCTCTTGGGTGACCTCTTGCGCACCCTGCAGGAATTCAGCCCAGGACCACATGCCCGTGTGGGTCTGGGTGTCCAGGTTGATGACACCTTCGAGCTGGGGCAGGCGCCTGGATTTTAACTGGCCAGGCTCGCAGTTGCTCAGTTCGGGCGCCAACTCGTACAGCATGCTTCGGTAATCGGACGCCTTGAAACTGTCGGCGGTGACCAGGTAACGGACGCCGGCGAGATTGAGAGCGTATTCCAGCTCATGAACACCGTAGGCGGGATTGATATTCACCAGGATGGCGCCGATCTTGGCGGTGGCAAACTGGGTGACGGTCCACTCGTAGCGATTGGGGGCCCAGATGCCGACACGGTCGCCGCGGTTAACGCCAATGGCGATAAGAGCCCGGGCACAGCGATTCACTTCAGCCTGCAGCTCCCGGTAGGTCCAGCGGATATCCTGGTGCAGGGCAATCAGCGCGTCGTTATCCGGAAACCGGGCGGCGGTGCGATCCAGCATGTCGCCGATGGTCATGCCAAGCAGCGGTTTGTCGGAGACACCGCTGGTGTAACTGGGAAGTGTCTGGTTCATGATCTGCCTCCATTGTTTTTAGCCCAGAGCCGGCAATTACTGGTCGGTCTGTTGGCGAGCCTGGCTGTGGTAATCGGGGTTCGGGTGCATGTCGCTGGCGATGGCGACCCGGTTGGTCATGTTGTAGAAACCGATAATATTGCTCAGGTCCCATATGGCCCTGTCAGTCAGCCCGGCCTGCCGAAGTCTGTCCCTGTCCGCGTCGGTGACGGTGGCCGGTGAGCGGGTCAGCAGAGAGGCAAAATCAAGCATGGCGAGGTGTCGGTCGCTCAGGTTTGCGCTGCGATAGTTCATCACCAGATGCTCTCCCAGGGTGGAGTCACCGCTGTAATTGCGGACGGCCGCGCCATGGGCCACCAGACAGTAAAAGCATTTGTTTTCAGAGGACACCACCACCGCGACCATTTCCCTTTCGAGCTTGGTCAGCTCGCTCTCACCCAGCATCATTTCATTGTAAAGGCGGGTGAAGGCGTCGAGTTGGGCAAGGTTCTGGCTGTAGGCCCTGAGCACGTTGGGAATCATGCCCAGTTTGCTCTGACAGATTTCGAAGTACCGGCGGGTTTCCGGCGGCAGTTCCCCCGCGTCCGGTATGTCCAGATCCAGCGCCACGATTTGCTCAGTTTTGGCCATTGGAAGCCTCTGTTCGTTCAGGATTGCGAGTCGGGCCGGCAAGCGCCTGACCCACCTTGGAGCCATTGGGCCGGTTGAGTTGTTCGGTAATCCAGACGCCGGTTTCCACCAACTTGTTCAGGTCCACGCCGGTGGCTATACCCAGGCCGTTGAGCATGTACAGAACGTCCTCCGTGGCGACATTACCGGAGGCGCCTTTGGCGTAGGGGCAGCCCCCAAGGCCCGCCACCGAGGAGTCGATGACCGCGACGCCGTCTTCGAGCACGGCGTACAGGTTGGCCAGTGCCTGGCCATAGGTATCGTGAAAATGGGCGGCCAGGCGCTCGACCGGGACTTCACGGGTCACGGCAGCGAGCATGCGTTTGGCTTTGGCTGGTGTGCCTACGCCGATGGTGTCGCCCAGAGAGATTTCATAACAGCCCAGGCCGGTCAGATCACGGGCCACCGCCGCCACCTGCTCAGGGGCGATATCGCCCTCATAGGGACAGCCCAGCACGGTGGAGACATAGCCGCGCACGGGAATTCCCGCCGCCCGTGCCGCCGTCATGACGGGGCGAAAACGTTCCAGGCTCTCGGCAATGGAGCAGTTGATGTTTTTCTGGCTGAAGGTTTCGGAGGCGGCGGCGAACACGGCGACCTCGTCGACGCCGGCGGCCAGCGCATTCTCGAATCCCCTGAGGTTTGGCGTCAGCACCGAATAGCGTACGCCCGGGCGCCGGTTGATGCCGGCCATGACCTCGGCCGCGTCGCCCATTTGCGGCACCCAGCGCGGCGACACAAAACTGGCCGCTTCGATGTGCCGGAGTCCGGAGGCGGCGAGCCGGTCAATCAGCTCGGTCTTGATCCCGGTGGCAATGACCGGGCCGGGCGTATTCTGCAAGCCATCCCGGGGGCTCATCTCCACCAGTCGCAGGGTTCGGGGAAAGGTCATAGACCCGGCTCCCCGTCCAGCGGATCGATGGCAAGCAGTTCGTTGCTCTCCGAGACAAGATCGCCTTCGGCAAAGAAGACCTCGCTGACGATACCGTCGACCGGTGCCTTGATGGCGTGCTCCATTTTCATGGCTTCGATGACCATCAAAGTCTGACCCGCGGTCACCGGTTCGCCGGCCCTGATCATGACCGCCACCACGGATCCGTTCATGGGCGCGGTCAGGCTGCCCTGGGTGGCCAGCTCCTGGTTCTCGAAGGTTTCCCGGTAGACGTCACAGGTAAAGGTGTCACCGTCATGGAAAAGCACCAGGTGCTCTTTGTGGAGGTGGCCGTGGACACTGAGCCGGTGACCGTTGATCACCGCCTGCAGGTAGTCGTCGTCCAGACGGGCGTTGAGGTCGTAGACGCTGTCGCCCAGAAATACCTGATAGTTCTCGTCCCGCTCCAGAATTTTAAGCTCGTGGAGGTCGGCGCCGACCTGTAATCTGAGCGGCTGGGCATACTCCGAGTTCAGGCGCCAACTGTTCTGGCGGCTGAAAGGCGACCACCTGTCGGCGCTGGCCGGCTCCACGGATTTGCGGTGCTGAAGCAGAAAGCCGGCGGCCAGGACCAGGCCCTTGTGGGTGTCGAGCCTGGACTTCGGGAAAAGCAGTTCGTGGTGAGTGGTGATAAACCCGGTATTCAGCTCCGCTTCCCGGAATGCCTGACTGTCCGCAAGGGCATGGAGAAAGCGGATATTGGTTTTCACTCCCGCGATGCGATAGCGCTCCAGGGCCTTGACCATGCGGTTGATGGCCTGCTCCCGGTTGTCGTCCCAGACGATCAGCTTGGCGATCATGGGATCGTAGTGGATGCTGATTTCATCGCCTTCCACGACACCGGTATCGACACGGACATGGGCATTTTCACCCGGTGTCCGCAGATACCGGAGCTTGCCGGTGGCCGGAAGGAAGTCGTGATCGGGGTCCTCGGCATAGATACGAACTTCCAGGGCATGACCGCGAATCCGGATCTGGTCCTGTGTCAGCGGCAGATCCTCGCCGTTTGCCACCTTTAACTGCCACTCAACCAGGTCCTGTCGGGTGACCATTTCGGTCACCGGGTGCTCCACCTGCAACCGGGTATTCATCTCCATGAAGAAGAAAGACCCGTCCTCGTCGTAGAGGAATTCCACGGTGCCCGCACCCACATAGGCAATGGCCTGCGCCGCACGAACGGCGGCCTCGCCCATGGCCTTGCGGGTGTCCGCCGAGAGTCCCGGCGCCGGCGCTTCTTCCAGCACTTTCTGGTGACGGCGTTGCACCGAGCAGTCGCGCTCGGCCAGATAGACGGCGTTACCCTGCTGATCGCAGAACACCTGAATTTCCACATGCCGGGGCTGGGTCAGGTAGCGTTCAATGAGCATGTCCGGATTGCCGAAAGCGTTCCTGGCTTCGCGTCTGGCGGCGGCAAGTGCCTCATCGAACTCGCCGATGTTTTCCACCACCCGCATACCCTTGCCGCCGCCCCCGGCGATGGCTTTGAGCAGCACCGGAAAGCCGCATTTTTCGGCTTCACCGCGCAGACGTTCAGGGGACTGGTCGGCTTCGTGGTAGCCGGGTACCAGAGGCACGCCGGCCTCCTCCATGATGGCCTTGGCAGCGGACTTGGAACCCATGGCTGAAATGGCGGAGGCGGGCGGGCCGATAAAGACCAGGCCGTTTTTGTGACAGGCCTCGGCAAAACCCGCATTCTCGGAGAGAAAGCCATAGCCCGGATGGATGGCCTGAGCGCCGCTCTGTAACGCGGCCTCGATAATCAGATCGCTGCGAAGGTAACTTTCGCCGCTGGCGGCGGGGCCCAGGCGAAAAGCCTCATCCGCCAGGGCCACGTGGCGAGCCTCCCGGTCGGCGTCGGAATAGACCGCAACGCAGCGAATACCCATGCGATGAGCGGTCTGGATGATGCGGCAGGCGATTTCGCCACGGTTTGCGATCAGGATTTTACTGAACATTGTTGTCGTTCCCGTTTTTGTCAGCCCGGACCCAGTTGGGGCGGCGTTTGTCGAGGAACGCCCCCAGCCCTTCCTGGCCTTCCTCGCCGACCCGGATGTCGGCAATGCGCCGGGCGGTATCGTCGATCACGTCGGCATCGATGGTTTTGTGGCTAACATCCAGAATTAACGACTTGGCCGCCTGCATGGCCTCGGGGCCGTTTTGACCGAGTTGCCTGAGCAATTCGTCACAGCGGACCTGCATGGCTTCCTCGGAATCCTCGACTAGGTGAACCAGGCCATATTGGCGAGCCTCTACGGCATCGAATACCTCTGCCGAGATAAAATAACGCCTGGCCTGGCGTTCACCGATAGCGCGCACGACATAGGGGCTGATTACGGCCGGGATCAGGCCCAGCTTGACCTCACTGAGGCAGAAGCGGGTCTGGGGCGTGGCGATGACTATGTCGCAACAGGCTGCCAGGCCAACGGCGCCGCCATAGGCTGCGCCCTGAACCAGGGCTATGGTGGGCTTGACCAGTGTATTGAGGCGCTCCATCAGCCGTGCCAGCTGGCGCGCGTCGGTAAGGTTCGCGTCATGACTGTTGGCCGCCATCCGGCGCATCCACGCCAGATCCGCGCCAGCGGAAAAATGCTTGCCCGCGGAGCGCAGCACCACGACCCGAACGGCCGGATCGCGCTCGATGTCTTCCAGTGCTTCAATCAGCTCCTGGATCACCTTGTCATCAAAGGCATTGCGCTTGTCGGGCCGATTGAGAATGACTTCGGTCACCCCGCCGTCGAGGCGCCGGAGCAGAACCGTTGCATCTTTGTCTGGCATGGTTTTTCTCCTGATTACATCCGGAAAACGCCGAAGCGGGTGGGTTGGACCGGTCGGTTGAGCGTTGCCGACAGGCTCAGGGCCAGCACTTCCCGGGTCTGTGCCGGGTCTATCACGCCGTCGTCCCAGAGTCGTGCGCTGGCATAGTAGGGATGGCCCTGATGCTCGTAGGTATCGATGATGGGTTGCTTGAATTCTGCCTCATCGTCGGCGCTCCACTGCTGGCCTTTGCGTTCCATGCCGTCGCGGCGCACCTGGGCCATTACGCCGGCCGCCTGTTCGCCGCCCATGACGGAGATGCGGGCATTGGGCCACATCCAAAGGAAATCGGGACTGTAGGCGCGACCGCACATGCCGTAGTTGCCGGCGCCGAAACTGCCGCCGATCAGTACGGTGATCTTGGGTACATTGGCGCAGGCCACCGCCATGACCATCTTGGCGCCGTGCTTGGCAATGCCTTCAGCTTCGTATTTCCGTCCCACCATGAAGCCGGTGACGTTCTGCAGGAACACCAGGGGAATATTGCGTTGGCAACAAAGTTCGACAAAGTGAGCACCTTTCAGCGCTGATTCGCCAAACAGGATGCCGTTGTTGGCAATAATGCCCACCGGGTAGCCGTGCACATGGGCAAAGCCGGTGACCAGGGTCTGGCCGTAGTAACGCTTGAACTCGTCGAATTCGGAACCGTCCACAGTGCGGGCAATGACATCCCGCACATCGAATGACTTGCGCAGGTCTGTGCCGACAATGCCGTAGATTTCGGTGGGGTCATAGAGCGGCGCCCTGGGCTTGCGAACCTCAACATTCGTCGGCTTTCGGCGGTTAAGGTTGGCGATGCTGCTTCGGGCAATCTCAAGGGCGTGCAGATCGTTCTCAGCGTAATGGTCGACCACGCCGGAAATCTTGCAGTGCACATCGGCGCCGCCCAGGTCTTCGGCACTGACCACCTCGCCGGTGGCCGCCTTGACCAGCGGCGGACCCGCCAGAAAGATGGTGCCCTGGTTGCGCACGATGATGGACTCATCCGCCATGGCCGGCACATAGGCGCCGCCGGCGGTACACAGGCCCATGACCACGGCGATCTGAGGTATGTCGGCAGCGGACATCTGGGCCTGGTTGTAGAAAATACGGCCGAAGTGATCCCGGTCGGGGAAAACCTCATCCTGGCGCGGCAGGTTGGCGCCACCGGAATCCACCAGGTAGATGCAGGGCAGGCGATTCTGCAGGGCGATTTCCTGGGCGCGCAGGTGCTTCTTTACCGTCAGGGGGTAATAGCTGCCGCCTTTCACCGTGGCGTCGTTGGCGATGATCATGCATTCGGTGCCGGATACCCGGCCCACGCCGGCAACGACGCCAGCGGCAGGCACGTCTTCGTCGTATACCTGATAGGCGGCGAACTGGCCGAGCTCCAGGAACGGCGAGCCCTCGTCCAGCAGACGGTTAATACGCTCCCGGGGCAGTAGCTTGCCCCGGGCCAGGTGGCGCTCCTGATAGGCCGGGCCGCCGCCATTCTGAATGACGGCGACTTTTTCCCGGAGGTCGGCGACGGCAGTGGCCATGGCCTGGTGATTGACCTGAAATTCGTCCGACCTGGGGTTTGTCTTATTGGGCAGTACGGGCATGAACCTTCCCCTGTTGCTTACTATTTGTTGAGGAACAGCTCTCTGCCGATCAGCATGCGGCGGACCTCGGAGGTACCCGCGCCGATTTCGTAGAGCTTGGCGTCGCGCAGGAGCCGTCCGGTCGGATACTCGTTGATATAGCCATTGCCGCCCAGCAACTGGATGGAGTCGAGCGCGATCTGGGTGGCGGTTTCCGCCGAATACAGAATGGCGCCGGCGGTGTCCTTGCGGCTGGTATGGCCCCGGTCAGCGGCCATGGCGCCCATGTAGACGTAGGACTTGGCCGCGTTCATGCGGGTATACATGTCCGCAACCTTGCCCTGGACCAGTTCGAACTCGCCGATGGCCTGGCCGAACTGCTTGCGCTCGCGAATGTAGGGCACGGTCACGTCCAGCGCCGCCTGCATGATGCCCAGGGGGCCGCCGGCCAGTACCAGGCGCTCATAATCCAGGCCGCTCATCAGAACCCGGGCGCCGCCATTGAGTTCGCCCAGGATGTTTTCCTTGGGTACTTCGCAGTCCTGGAATACCAGCTCACAGGTGTTGGAGCCGCGCATCCCGAGTTTGTCCAGTTTCTGGGCGTGAGTGAACCCGGGAGCGTCGCGCTCGACGATGAAAGCGGTAATGCCCCGGGGGCCCGCGCCGGGATCGGTCTTGGCGTAAATCACATAGACATTGGCGTCCGGACCGTTGGTGATCCACATTTTGTTGCCGTTAAGGACGTAGTGGTCGCCCGCGTCTTTGGCCGTCAGTTTCATGGAGACCACGTCGGAGCCGGCGTTGGGCTCGGACATGGCCAGAGCGCCGACGTGTTCGCCGGAAACCAGTTTGGGCAGGTACTTGCGTTTTTGCTCTTCGCTGCCGTTGGTATGGATCTGGTTCACGCAGAGGTTGGAATGGGCGCCGTAGGATAGGCCGACGGACGCCGAGGCCCGGCTGATTTCTTCCATGGCCACCACGTGGGCCAGGTAACCCATGCCGGAGCCGCCATAGGTCTCGTCAACAGTAATGCCCAGAAGGCCCATGTCGCCGAGCTTGCGCCAGAGGTCCGCGGGGAACAGGTTGTCGCGGTCAATGTCGCTGGCACGGGGCGCGATCTCGGCAGCGGCAAAACCGTTAACCTGCTCCCGCAGCATGTCGATCGTCTCACCCAGGCCGAAATTGAATTCGGAGTATTTTGAAATCATGGACATTAGCCTCTGGTTTGTTGAACTTGTTTCCTTGCTAGGTTTCCCTGGAAACCTTGCTCTCGGGTTCGGGCTCTGAAGCGCTGCTTGTCTTTTTCTTCATTTCCAGTTCTCTCAGAGCGTCGCGGCAACGCGCTTCGGCGGTTTTTATTTCCGCTTCCATCACAGCAATATCGATTTTCTGCTGATTGAGATGATCGCGTTTCCGGGCGAGTGTTTGCAGCATCAGATAAAGCTGTTTTTCATTGCCGCTCAGGGTCTCGTCCCACAGATCGAACAGCTCTTTGGTTTCGGCCAGGGAAAACCCCATGCGCTTGCCGCGAAGAATCAGTTTGAGGCGCACGCGGTCCTGCGAGCCGAAAATACGGGTCTGGCCTCGTCTCTCGGGACGGAGCAATCCCTGGTCTTCGTAAAAGCGCACGCTTCGAGTGGTGACATCGAACTCGTTGGCCAATTCACTGATGCTGTATGTTTTTTTATTCGACATAGGACATCCTTTTTTCAAAAGATTATATCAAGTTTACGTAAACGTAAAGTGGTTTCAAGTCTGGTTTAGCCTGAAAACGCGGACTCGATCCCTGCTGGATCAGAGAGTACTGGAGTATAAAAGGGTGCATTTTACAGCAGAATCGCCCGGAATTTCCCTGCCCGGGCCTTTTGTCAGCCTGAGGCGCTTTCGGCCCGCGGATTCCTGGGGTAGAAACGCTCTGGTAAGCGTTCGATATGGGAAAACAGACGGGTATCCTTGTAGGGCATCTTCATGAAGCCCGACACGCCCAGGCCCTCGATCTGACCCACAGCCGCCAGGATATCGTCGAGGCGCTGCCGGAATTCCTTTTCCCGGCCGGGATCCAGCAGGTGGTAGTGGTTGTGAATCTTGAGGTGATTGGGTAACGCCTCGAAAATGATCATTCCGGTGTGATGAATGTCGTTCAGGGCCTCCAGGGAACGGATGATGGCTTTGGGCAGGGTCAAAAATTCCTCCGGGTCGGGACCGTCTTCAAAATAGGAGTGGACTCGTGAGCGATCTTCCGCCCCCGGCGCCGCGCTGACCTCATAAGACAGCTCCATGCCCGGTGACCGGGCAAAGGGCTCGTCAGGGCCGGAACGGTCAATATGCAAGGTGTCCCGGGCGTTGAACAGGCAGCTTTTGAAGATGCCTTTGCGGTAAATCGCCCGGGCCAGATTGACCATGTTGTTGACTGCCGTCACCAGCGGGCCTTTCAGGTCCGGGTCGTGCAGGTTCAGGGAGGTATCGATGTAGACGCCGTCGGTTTCCCAGCGGACCGCGAGGCCGCCCACGACCGGGTACTTGCCGAGGCGGCTGACCGCGGCCAGGAACGCTTTTTCGGTTTCCCCCATGCCCTGCATGAAATTCTTGTAGTAGCGGTCAAGCTGGACGTCGTTGACATCGTTGAGTGTCTCCTCGGCATCGGCCTGGCGCAGGAACGACTTGCGGGAGCTGTAGACCACCGTCTCTACGTCGCGCCCGGATGGCCGGATCCAGACCGGCACCATGGCAGCGGCTGGGGGCGCGGCCAGATCCACCATCACGCTGCGGGCCATGCGAGGCATTTCCCTGAGGTAGTAATCGCCGGCCCGCCGGCGGGTGTCCGGGTCCGGATCCAGCATGGCTTCCAGCATACGGGCGAATTCCATGGGCAGCCCCAGTGAAGTGGGTGGGATCGCGAGGTGGCCGAAACGGCAGGACTGCCCGGAGGCCAGGGCATAGAGGGTGCCTGCTGCCCCCTGCTCGTCGAAGCGGGGCGAAGACAGGCTGCCGTTGAGCTGCTCGTCACCGATAAAATAGACATCGCCCAGCCGGGCATTGGTCTGCTGCAGGTTGTCGGACATGAGCTCCATGACATTGTTGGCGATGAACTGCTGATGCTCGTCCAGTTGCGCGAATACGGAAGAGCCCCAGTCGATCAGGGCGATGTTTTCATGTTCCGCATCGAAGACCAGGTTCGACGGTTTGATGTCGCCGTGCACTATCGGTCTGCCGGCCGGTCCCGATTCACGGCGAAGATTGCGCAGGATGTCGGCCAGCTGGGCGGCGATCCGGATGACCAGCCGCGGCCGCAAACGGCCCTCGCGGAGTGAGACTTCCTCCAGGTTAAGGCCCGGTGCCCGCTCCATGACCAGCATTGGCTGATTTCGGGCGCGCTGGAAAGCGACCAGTCGGGGCACCCTCGGGTGATGCACCTGTTCCAGCATGAAGGCCTCTTCCTCCAGCCGGTCCTGAAGGCGTTGGGGCAGGGTGATGCGGGTGAACTTGAATACATGCTCCGCGCCACCAGCGCCGGCCTGCGCGGGCACGCCGGCAAAGACAAAGCCGTAGGCGCCCTTGCCAATCATTTCGATATCCCGGTAACCCAGCTGCTCCAACTGGGTGGCGCACAGGGCCACCCAGTCCTTGAGCTTTTTGGCATCATCATGGCTGAGCAGGTAAATGGACTGCTCTTCCGGGATATAAAACTGCTGCAGTTGATCCTGTTGCGCCATTGGGTGATCAGCCGAGATGCAACAGCATCGTTTGAGGCTGCTCCAGGTAGCTCTTCCAGCAATTGCAGAAGCGGGCGATGGTGCCGCCGTCGATGATCCGGTGATCCCCGGCCCAGCTCACAGTCATGATGGACCTCGCCACGACATCGCCCCGGGCATCAAAACGGGGTAGCTTCTGGGCCCGGCCCAGGGCCACAATAGCCACCTCCGGGACATTGATTACGGGTGCTGCGTAGGTGCCGCCCAGAGCGCCTATGTTGGAAATGGTAACAGTGCCACCCTTGAGGTCTTCCGGCGTCACTCGACCGGCACGGCATGCCTCGGTCAGCCGTGCCACCTCAGCGGCAATTTCCAGCAGAGTCAGGCGTTCCACGCCTTTGACATTGGGCACAAGCAGGCCGGATTGACTATCGACCGCCATGCCGATATTGCACCGGGGCTGGTAGTGGATCTCCGTGACCTCGTCGTTGAGCCGGCTGTTGATAACAGGATATTCCTGCACCGCCAGCGCCAGGGCTTTCATGAAAAAAGGCATGAGTGTCAGCCGCGACCCCCTGGCTTCGGCTTCAGGTTTGAGCTGGGCCCGGAGCGTCAGCAGGTCGGTGATATCGATGTCCTCACTGTAGATAAAGTGGGGGACGCTTGCGGCCGCCGTCATATGCCGGGCCATTGCCGCCCGTACGCCTTTGATCGCCTCAACTCCTGGCTTCACGTCGCCTTCGGGGCTCCGACCCGAACCCGCAGGCGTTGGCCCGGCAGGCGCTGCTGCACCGGCCTCGGCCTGATCGAGATGGCTCAGTACATCCGCCTTCAGGACCCGGCCGTCCTTGCCCGATCCGGGGACGTTCGCGAGGTCCAGCTCGTTTTCCCGCGCCAGCCGTCGGACCGCTGGGGTGGCCGGGATGCGTTTGTTCGGGTTGTCGTTTTTGGTCTTTCCCTGTTCGCCCGCAGGTGTGTCTGCCGCCGGGCGCGGGGTCCCGGGCTCCGCTCCGGAAACAGTCTTTTCGGAATCGGCACTTGTGGAGGCGTCGCCTTCAGTTTGGCTCCGGCCCTCGACGCCCCTGTCGCTCTCTTCACCTTCGGCGACCAGCTCGTACAAGGGTTCGTGAACCCTGGCTGTCTCGCCCTCGGCATAGTAAAGCCGGGTGATGCGGCCTTTGTAAGGCGCGGTGAGCTCCACCAGAGCTTTGTCGGTCATGACTTCGGCCACCGGCTCATCCTCTTCGATCAAATCACCTTCTTCAGCCAGCCATTTGACCAGTTCGCATTCCACGATACCTTCGCCGATATCGGGCAGTATGAAATTACTCATATTTGTTCTCCCACTAGAATTCCACGCTGGTTTTCACGGCTTCGAAAATCTTCAGGTGATCGGGGAAATACTCTTTTTCCAGTGCCAGGGGGAAGGGTGTGTCCAGTCCGGTCACCCGGGCGATGGGCGACTCCAGGTACAGGAAGCAATGCGCCTGGATCGTGGCGGCAATCTCGCCGGCAAAGCCGCCGGTCAGGGGTGCTTCGTGAGTCACCAGGAGCCGTCCGGTCTTGAGTACTGAGTCGATGACGGTTGCCTGATCCCATGGCAGTATGGTTCGCAGATCGATTATTTCGCAGGAAATGCCTTCCTTTTCCGCCAGGTCCGCGGCCTGGGCGATCACCTCCATCTGGGCGCCCCAGCCAAGGAGGGTGATGTCATCACCCTCCCTGAGCACTTCGGCCTCGCCCAGCGGCAGCCGGTAATCGCCCTCCGGCACTTCGCCGACCGAGGCGCGGTAAAGGCGTTTGGGCTCGAAGAAGAGTGTCGGGTTGGGGTCATGGATGGCGCCCAGCAACAGCCCCTTGGCCTGATGAGGATTGCGTGGTACCACCACTTTGAGGCCGGGGGTGTGGGCGAAATAGGCTTCCGGCGACTGGGAATGGTAAAGCCCGCCGGCGATGCCGCCGCCGTAGGGCGCACGAATGGTCAGTCGGCCCACATCGAAAAGATTGCCCGAACGATAGCGGAACTTGGCCGACTCGTTGACGATCTGGTCGAAGGCGGGAAAGATGTAGTCGGCGAACTGGATTTCAGCCACAGGCACCGACCCCTGGGCCGCCAGGCCGTTGGCAAAGCCGATGATGCCCTGTTCCACCAGCGGCGTATTGAAGCACCGGTCTTTACCGTATTTTTCCTGCAGGTGGCTGGTGGCACGAAACACGCCGCCGAATCCGCCCACGTCCTCGCCGAAGCAGAGCACCCGGTCGTTGGCCGCCATGGCGATATCGAGAGCGTCGTTGATGGCCTGAAGCATATTCATTCTGGGCATGTTATTGCTCTCCCCCGGCCTGGCCTGAACTCTTGGGGTAGGCCTCCGGGTACTTGCGTATATGAGCCTTCAGTGCCTCCAGTTGCCCGGCAAGGGCGGGTGGCACCTCGTCGTAGACGTCGGTGACCAGACTTTCCAGTGGTGGAGGCGGACGCTTTTGAGCGCGTTTCATGGTCTCCAGAACGTCCCGGCGCAGGCTTTCCTGAAGTTCTTTTTCATCTTCATCCCGCCACAACTCCTGGGCTTCGAGCCAGAGCCGCATTCTCAAAATGGGGTCTTTGCCGCGCCAGCCGGATTCTTCATCCTTGCTGCGGTAGCTTGAAGGATCGTCGGAGGAGGAATGAGCGGCCAGACGGTAGGTCATGGCCTCCACCAGAACCGGCCGGTTGTCCTCCACAGCCAGACGGCGGGCGGCTCGTGTGGCTTGATGGACCGCGAGGGTGTCGTTGCCGTCAACCCGGATGACGTCCATTTTATAGCCGAACGCCCTTGGCGCCACGCCATCTGCCGCGAACTGCTCGACAGAAGGCGTGGAAATGGCGTAGCCGTTGTTGCGACACAGGAAGATGACCGGCACCCGGTGCACAGTGGCCATGTTGAGGGCGGCGTGAAAATCGCCTTCGGAGGCGGCGCCTTCACCGAAAAAGACCAGCGTGCAATGGCCTTTGCCGGCCAGTTTCTGTCCGTAGGCATAGCCAGTGGCCTGGGGGATCTGGGTGGCCAGAGGCGAGGAGATGGTCATGTAGTTCAGCTTGGCGGAACCGTAATGAACCGGCATCTGGCGTCCTTTGCCGTAGTCCTGGTCATTGCCGAACAGCTGGTTCATGAACTCGTCGGTGGTGAAGCCGCGATAGGCCAGGGCGCCCTGCTCCCGGTATTGCGCCATGATCATGTCGTCTGCGGACAGGGCCGCGGTGCTGCCAACGATGGCGCCTTCCTCGCCGGTGCATTGCATGTAGAAGCTCAGGCGGCCCTGGCGTTGGGCGGCAAGCATGCGCTCATCGAGAACGCGGACGTATACCATCGTGCGATAGATTCGCAGGGCCGTGTCGGAATCGAGATCCGGAGCTGCTGCGTCCTTATAGAGACTGCCGTTCTCCTGCAAAAGCTTGAACGTGGGTATGCGGAATTCGGCGCCGTCGGTAAAAGTCGGGGTGTGAACAATCTCGGGGCGGGTTGTTGTCATAATCCTCGTCCTGGGGTGGGGGCCTGAGGAGCCGACACCCCTT
>JAGXLV010000131.1 GCA_018334495.1 Oleiphilaceae bacterium | reverse complement strand
GCCCTGGCGTTGGGCGGCAAGCATGCGCTCATCGAGAACGCGGACGTATACCATCGTGCGATAGATTCGCAGGGCCGTGTCGGAATCGAGATCCGGAGCTGCTGCGTCCTTATAGAGACTGCCGTTGTCCTGCAGAAGCTTGAACGTGGGTATGCGGAATTCGGCGCCGTCGGTAAAAGTCGGGGTGTGAACAATCTCGGGGCGGGTTGTTGTCATAATCCTCGTCCTGGGGTGGGGGCCTGAGGAGCCGACACCCCTTGTGAGGGTATCGATGGTTTTCTAGTCTTTACCTTAACGTAAAACAAGAATTCCCGACAGCTCAGGAAGCGGATTTTGAGGAACCGCCCGTCCCGCCCAGACAGCCATGCAAGTTTTTAGTGGCTGCCATTTTCATCTATGTTAACTTGTAGTCCGTTGACGTTAACGTAATGTAAAGCCGGGTTGATTGCCCCGCCAAAACAACAAACCTGGAGTCCAGTATGAGCTCAATATTCGAGACCGGGCTTGAGCCCACCGGCGCCAATCACTCGCCACTGTCGCCGGTGGACTTTATTGCGCGCACAGCCGATGTCTATCCGGAATACCCCGCTGTTATCCATGGCGGCATTCGTCGTAACTGGCGTGAAACCTATCAGCGCTGCCGCCGTCTGGCCTCGGCCCTCGCCGGCAAGGGCGTTCGTCAGGGCGACACGGTCGCCGCCATGCTGCCCAATATCCCACAAATGCTGGAATGCCATTTCGGTGTGCCCATGCTCGGCGCCGTGCTCAACGCCCTTAACACCCGGCTCGATGCCGAGGCTATCGCCTTCATGCTGGAGCATGGCGAGGCCAAGGTGCTCATTGTCGACCGCGAATTTGGTGAAGTCGTGGCGCAGGCCCTCAGCCAGTTGGCGAATCCGCCTCTGGTCATCGATGTGGACGATCCTGAATATGGCCAGGGCTCGGCCATCAGTGAACTCGATTACGAAGACTTCCTGAATGAAGGCTGTGCCGATTTCGACTGGCATCTGCCGGCGGACGAATGGCAGGCCATTTCCCTGAACTACACCTCGGGCACCACCGGCAACCCCAAAGGCGTGGTCTACCATCATCGCGGCGCCTATGAGAACGCCCTGGGTAACCAGGCCGTCTGGGCCATGGGCCAACATCCGGTGTATCTCTGGACCCTGCCCATGTTTCATTGCAACGGCTGGTGTTTCCCCTGGACCGTCACCGCTTTTGCCGGTACCCACGTCTGCCTGCGCAAGATAGACCCGGAAAAGATTCTGCAGTTGATTGCTGAGCACGGTGTCACCCACATGTGCGGCGCCCCGATTGTGCTCAATACCCTGCTTGGGGCCTCGGAGGCCGCCAAAAGCGGATTCAGTCACAGCGTCCAGGCCATGACGGCCGGCGCCGCGCCGCCAGCCAAGGTTATCGAGGCCATCGAGGCCATGGGCATCCAGGTCACCCACGTCTACGGCTTGACCGAAGTCTACGGACCGGTGACTGTCTGCGCCTGGAAATCGGAATGGGATGACCTGCCGGTGGAAGAGCGGGCGGCCCTCAAGGCGCGTCAGGGCGTGCGCTACCAGACGCTGGCGGGTCTCATGGTGGGCGATTCCGAAACCATGGCGCCGGTACCGAGGGACGGCCGGACCATTGGCGAGATTTTTCTGCGCGGCAACACCGTCATGAAGGGCTACCTGAAAAACCCCAAGGCCACCGCCGAAGCCTTTCGCGGTGGCTGGTTCCACAGCGGCGACCTGGCGGTCTGGCATCCCGATGGCTACGTGGAAATCAAAGATCGGCTGAAGGACATCATTATTTCCGGTGGCGAAAACATTTCCACCATCGAGGTTGAAGACGCGCTCTACCGGCACCCAGATGTGCTCGAAGCTGCCGTTGTGGCCCGGCCCGACGAAAAATGGGGCGAGACCCCCTGCGCGTTCGTCACGCTCAAACCGGGCGTTCCCGAAGTCGGCGAGCAGGAGATCATTGATTTTTGCCGGCAACGGCTGGCGAAGTTCAAGCTGCCCAAGACCGTGGTGTTCACCGATTTGCCCAAGACGTCGACCGGCAAAGTGCAGAAATTCGTTTTACGGGATCGGGCCAAAGAGCTTTAGTTCAAACAGGCCCGGGCTGGTCAACAACAACCTTATTAAGGAGTGGATCCATGGAATTTCAGGGCATCCCGGCCATTGTGACCGGCGGGGCATCGGGACTGGGTGAGGGCGCCGCCCGCGCGCTCGCGGCGGCCGGCTGCAAGGTGGCGATTTTCGATCTTCAGAAAGAGCAGGGCGAAGCCGTCGCTCAGGCTATTGGCGGTATTTTTGTGCATTGCGATGTGTCCTCCGCCGACAGCGCCGAGGCCGCCATGGCCCAAGCCCGCCAGGCTCACGGTCTCTGCGGTATCGCGGTGAGCTGCGCCGGTATTGCGCCCGCCGGCAAAATTCTGGGGCGCGAGGGCGTGATGCCGCTGGAGAACTTTAACCGGGTGGTTCAGGTCAATCTGGTCGGCACGTTCAATATATTGCGCCTGGCGGCAGCGGACATGGCCCAACGGCAACCCAATGCCGACGGCGAACGAGGCGTGATCATTTCCACCGCCTCCATTGCCGCCTATGAGGGGCAGGTCGGGCAGGTTGCCTACGCCGCGTCCAAGGGCGGTGTGGTTTCAATGACATTGCAGGCCGCAAGGGAGTTGTCCCGGGAAGGCATCCGCGTCAATACCATTGCCCCGGGCCTGTTCATGACGCCCATGATGGCCGGCATGCCCGAGGAAGTGCAGGAAAGCCTGGCCGCGACGCTGCCTTTCCCACGACGACTGGGCAAGGCCGAGGAATTCGGCATGCTGGTGGATCAAATGGTGCGTAACCCGGTGCTTAACGGCGAAACCATCAGGCTGGACTGCGCCCTGCGCATGGCGCCCCGATAAACGAAACAGTCAATGTGATTCAGGAGAAGTTGATGCCCGCGAATGCTGAAGCCGAAGAACTGGTGTTGTTCCGCGACACAGTGGTCAGGGTCCTCGATAAGGCGGTAACGCCCCACTACGAACAGTGGGACAAAGACGGCATTGTGCCCCGTGAATTGTGGCGTACTCTGGGTGAGGCCGGCCTGCTTTGTGTCGATGCGCCCGAGGCCTACGGCGGCTGTGGTGTGCCCTTCGACTATTCCGTGGCTGTGGGCGCGGAAATGGCCCGCATGGGCTTCGGCGCCCTGTCCACCAATGTCATGGTGCATTCCGACATAGTCGCGCCTTACTTGAGCCACCTGGGTAATGAAGAACAGCGCCAGCGCTGGTTGCCCGGGATGGCCACCGGCGAGGTGGTGGGGGCTATTGCCATGACCGAACCCGGCGCCGGCAGTGACCTGCAGGCCATGCGAACCAGAGCGGTGGCCGATGGCGATGACTACATCCTGAACGGCTCCAAAACCTTCATCACCAATGGCCAGCACGCGGACCTGGTCATCGTGGCCGCCAGGACCGACCCGGCTGCCGGCGCCCGCGGCATCAGCCTGTTTCTCGTGGACGCTGCGCTTGAGGGTTTCAGCCGCGGGCGCAACCTGGACAAAATCGGCCAGCATTGTGGCGACACGTCCGAACTGTTTTTCTCGGATATGCGGCTACCCCGTTCGGCCCTGCTGGGTGAGGAAGGCCAGGGCTTCGTCTACCTGATGCAGGAGTTGCCCCGTGAGCGTCTGGCGATTGGCGCCGGCAGCGTCGCGGCGGCAAGAGGCGCGCTCGATCTCACCATTGCCTACGCCAATGAGCGGATCGTGTTTGGCCAGAAGCTGAAGCAGTTGCAGAACACCCGTTTCCGGATCGCGGAAATGGAGACGGAATATCGAATCAACAAGGCTTTCGTTGATCAGTGCATCGACGAATACGGCCGCGGTGAGTTGGATGCCGCCACCGCTTCCATGGCCAAATACAGCGCCACCGAAATGCAATGCCGGGTCGCCGATGGCTGCCTCCAGCTGTTTGGCGGTTACGGTTACACCACCGAATACCCCATTTCACGGGCCTTCACTGACGCCAGGGTCCAGCGCATCTACGGCGGCACTTCCGAAATCATGAAGGAAGTTATTGCGCGCTCAGTGCTGGGCCGAAGCTGAACAGACTCTGATAAATCGAGGAAACTGACATGCCTGATAATGCAGTGATCATCGCGGGTTCTGCCCGCACCCCCATGGGCGCCATGATGGGTAGCCTGAGTTCCGTGCGCGCCCCCGACCTGGGCGCAGTTGCCATCAAGGCGGCCATTAAGCGGGCCGGTCTTGAGCCCGATGACATTGAAGACTTGGTGATGGGCTGTGTGCTGCCAGCGGGACTGGGCCAGGCCCCGGCGCGACAGGCTTCACGGGCCGCCGGTATTCCCGATGGCACCACCTGTACCACGGTCAATAAAATGTGCGGCTCCGGTATGCAGGCGGTGATCCTGGCCCATGACCAGATCAAGGCCGGCACCAACCGCATTGCCGTTGCCGGCGGCATGGAAAACATGAGTCAGGCGCCTTACCTGCTGCCCAAGGCCCGTGCCGGTATGCGAATGGGTCACGGCCAGGTGTTGGACTCCATGTTTTTTGATGGTCTGGAGGATGCCTATGAAGGCAGTCTCATGGGGGTGTTTGCCCAGCGCACAGCCGACAGATACAACCTCAGCCGCGAGGCCATGGACGCCTTCGCGGTAAGCTCTCTTAATAAATCTCTGGATGCCATCCGGAACGGCTGGTTTGGTGACGAAATCGCGGCGGTTCCTGTGGCCGGTCGGGGCGGCGAAACCCTGGTGGATACCGACGAGCAGCCCGGCAATGCCAGGCCGGACAAGATCCCCACCCTGAAGCCGGCCTTCGCCAAAGACGGAACGGTCACCGCCGCCAACGCCAGTTCAAT
>JAGXLV010000054.1 GCA_018334495.1 Oleiphilaceae bacterium | reverse complement strand
GGAGGCGATCACCAGGTCGGTGGAATACTCATCCAGCACCTTTGGCACAACGAAACGAGGGTCATGACGAAGCATCTGGCGGAACTTCTCGGTGGTCTTCGCTTCCAGTTTGTAGTCCACTTCCCGATGCATCATGGCCCGGACTTCCTCAAGCCAGTCCTGAAATTCGGGACCGAAGGAAACCAGGCGTGCGACCCGCAGCAGGTTGGCCACCGAATTCAGGTCGCTGTCCACCGCATCGGCAACCCCGGGGTACTGCACTTTAAGGACCAGCTCGAGGTCATCGCTGCGCCGTCTGGCGCGATGGACCTGCCCCAGTGACGCGGCGCCTATGGGCTCAGGATCAACCTCCAGTTCCGCCAGACGTTTCTCACCCAGCTCACTTTTCAGAACTCGCTCAATGGCAGGCCATGCCAGGGATGTGGTCTGGTCTTCCAGGGTGTGCAGCGCTTCGGTCACCTCCTCCGGCAGAAAGTGTTCGCCATAAAGCGCCATGACCTGGCCAATTTTGACCACGCTGCCTTTGAGTTTGCCCAACTCATCCACCAGAAACTGTGCCTGGCTTGACAGCATGGCGCGATGTCTCGCCTCCCGGTTTTCTTTTTTGGTTAGCCAGTTAGTGGCCATATGGGACGCCATGCGGCTACCAGCGTACAATCCGGCACGGGTCAACGACAGTCGGCGTTCGAAACTGCCGGTCTTGATGCGGGCTACAGGATCTCCGGGACGCTTTGAAGCCATCAAATACCTATCCAGATAACGTATGGGTTTAATCTAAAATACTATACGTGGGCGTTGGTTTCATGTGTCAATCCTGGCGCCAAACTCTCAGGCAGGCAAACGGCGGCAGAACAGAGAAGAAAATGCAGTCGATGATTTGGCTGGACCGGCCGGTTACTGTGCGCACCCGGTTTGCATGGGGAGCGGACAGGTTTCCGAGGTTTGAAGCACGGTCGAGGCGGCATAACCCAGCGCTCGGGACAGCTGAGCCGCAAGGTTGGCGGCGACCTGTTCAATATCGACGTCTGGTACGAAATCGCGGATCTGGCACATGGGCAGGCCGGCATAACCACAGGGGTTGATCCGACTGAAGGGCTCCATGTTCATGTTTACGTTCAGGGCCAGGCCGTGAAAGGAACAACCGCGGCGAAGCCGCAAGCCAAGGGATGCGATTTTAGCGTCGCCGACGTACACCCCCGGCGCATCAGGACGCGCGGCCGCCTCTACCCCGAGGTCAGCAAGCACCGCCACAATGCTTTTCTCGATCACGTCCACCAGAGACCGCACCCCCAGACCGGCACGTTTGACATCCATCATCAGGTAAACCACCAACTGGCCCGGGCCGTGGTAGGTCACCTGACCGCCTCGGTCGACCTGGACGATGGGAATGTTTCCCGGCGCCAGTATGTGCTCGGCCCGACCGGCCTGGCCTTGGGTATAGACCGGAGGGTGCTCAAGACACCAGATCTCATCCGGTGTCTCGGCGCCTCGGGACTGAGTCAGATTTTTCATGGCCTGCCAGGTATCCGAGTATGGCGCCACGCCAAGAGACCGTACAATCAGGTCGCTCACGTCAAAGCACCATATGCACGCGTCCGCTGGCCTTCAACTCTTCAAACAAGGCCTTGAGCTGTGACTCACCGGTTGCCACGATGGTCAGCTGAATCGAGGCATAGCGGCCCTTGCTGCTATCCCTGACGGCCACATCGGCGGCGGTCAGTTCCGGAGCATGCCGCTCTGCCACCGACACCACGAATGCCCTGAAATCCGGCGCGGCATTGCCGATCACCCTGATGGTGTAGTCACAGGGAAACTCAATCCTCGGGGGCTGCTGTTCGGCCATCAGACCTCCACTGGTTACAAGCGTTAGCGACGCTTAAAAAAGTTGGGCGAAGAACAATTTGATGCTATCCCACAGGCGCTTGAAAAAGCCACCCTCGGGTACGCCCACCAGCGCCAACGCCGGCTGGTCCACAATCACCTTGTCATCGAGCATGACCTTGACCCGGCCCAACTCCTGGCCGGCCGAAACCGGCCCCTTGATCACATTATCCACATCCACAACGGATTCGAGCGACCCTTTGGAACCACGTGGAATGGTCACGTACACATCGTCCTTGACGCCAATCTGAACGAGGTCGGACTGACCACCCCAGATGCGGGTTTCCAAAAGCTCCTGGCCGGCGGAAAAAAGCTTTTCACTGGCGTAATAACGAAAACCGTAATTCAGCATTTTCTGGACTTCCTGGGCACGTCCGGCGGCGCTGTCGGTACCCATAACCACTGCAATATAACGGTTGCCGTCGCGCTTGGCAGAGGCTACCAGGCAAAACCCGGCTTCCTCCGTGTGCCCTGTCTTGAGGCCATCAACGGAGTCATCACGCCAGAGCAACGAATTACGATTCGGCTGACGAATATTATTGTAGGTGAAGTGCTTTTCTGCATAAATACTGTAGTTTTCCGGATAATCCGTAATGATGGCCCGGGCCAGGATGGCCAGGTCATAGGCTGAAGAATATTGCTCTGGTGAAGGCAAACCGGTTGCATTCACAAAGTGAGTGTTCTTCATGCCCAGCAACTCCGCCTGCTGGTTCATGATATCGGCAAAGGCGGACTCGCTGCCGGCAATAAATTCCGCCAGAGCCACGCTGGCATCGTTGCCAGACTGAATGATGACGCCCCGCAGCAAGTCACCGACGGTGGCTTGTGTGCCCTCTTGCACGAAGGTGCGAGAACCGCCGGTTTTCCAGGCGTTGACGCTGATAGGCACCTGGTCCGTCATTTGCACCCGACCTTCGTCCAGTTCTCTTTCGACAATATAGGCGGTCATCATCTTGGTCAGGCTGGCTGGCGGCAGATGCTCGTCACTATTGCCCTCCATCAATACCTGACCACTGAAGGGCTCCATGAGCACATGGGACGTTGCCCCGATGGCGGGCGGCGACGGGATCAGCACCGATTGGGCGTTAACTACCACCGTCCAGGTCAGCAGTAAAACTGTAAAAAATGCTCTGCACATTGGGATATTTGCCATGGGTCTGATCATAATCTGTTGGTTGGGTTCAGGTTTTTTATCATGTGATACAAAATCGGTTTCGCTCTTGTTATAGCTGGTCGGTCAGGACCGTCGCTTGACTGAATCCGCGCCGTTCCAGGGTTTCTCGCTCCTGGTGCGCGGCATCCGGGTCATCAAACGGGCCGACCTGAACACGATGAAAGGTGCCCGCGGCTGTGGCCACTCGCCGCACCCGCACGGAGCGCGAGGTACTCAGGCCCACTTTCTCGGAAAGCTTGTTGGCGCTGTCAGTCTGGCCAAAGGAGCCCAGTTGAACAAACAGCGCCTCGCTTTGTTTTTTATCCGGCGATGACAGGGGCACGGGGACCGGAGCCGATGAGGCTGAGCCCTGAAAAGATTCGCCCGCCAGAGTCATGGCGCCATCTCTAGTCACGGTGATTGCGGCCACCTCCACTGACGCCGTGCCGCGGGAATGGTAGCCCAGTTTTTTAGCGGCAGCATAGGACAGGTCAATCAGGCGATCGCCATGAAACGGGCCCCGGTCGTTTACCCGCACAATAACCACGCGCCCATTATCCAGATTCGTCACCCGCGCGTAACCCGGGATAGGTAACGATTTGTGGGCCGCCGACATGGTGTACATGTCAAAAATTTCGCCGTTGGACGTCTTGTGACCGTGAAATTTTTCACCATACCAACTGGCGATGCCGCGTTCGACATAGCCCTCAGACGAGGCCATAACACGGTATTGCTTACCCCAGACTGTATAGGGCGACTTGTTGCCAGCCGTCCGGGGCGCTTCATACCGGGGTTTTGCATTTTCCAGCCCGCTGACATCCACATCGGATGCGGGCGCCCGGTCCTGACTGATGGAATAACGTGAGGAAGAGTCCGTGCTGTCGCTCGGGGATGACGCACAGCCGGCAAGCATTGCTATCCAGGCCAATAACATCAGCCCGACGCCGTGCTTCGACCACACGACGTTCATATCCTGGTATTTATTCATTATGGCCTAAAGCTCTTATGGGGGCGCTAATCACCACGCCCGCACATCGTGACCCCGTGGTTGGTGCGGGTGAAAAGGTTACCACGCCCGATCTCGACACCACCATCGCTCGGAAGCGAAACTAACAAAAAGGTAACCCCACTCAGACTCCTGGTGACTCAGGCCGATATCATCCGGCGGTGGGTGTGAATGGACATAAGGACGCCGAAAGCGGCCATCAGGGTAACAATGGAGGTACCCCCGTAGCTAATCAGAGGCAAGGGCACCCCCACGATCGGCATCAAGCCGCTGACCATGCCCACATTGACGAATACGTAGATAAAGAAAGTCATGGATAAGGCTCCCGCCAGCAACCGGCTGAAGGAATCCTGGGCATTGGCGGCTATGTACAGACAGCGCAGAATAATCAGGAGATAGAGTGCCATCAGGCACAGAATGCCAACAAAGCCAAACTCCTCGGCCAATACCGCCACAATGAAGTCGGTATGACTTTCCGGTAGAAATTCCAGATGGGACTGAGTGCCCTGCATCCAGCCTTTGCCATTCCAGCCTCCGGAACCGATGGCGGTTTTCGATTGCATGATATTCCAGCCGGCCCCAAGCGGATCGCTTTCCGGGTCAAGTAATGTCAAAACCCGCTGTTTCTGATAATCCCGCATGACAAAAAACCACAGCAGAGGCGCTGCGACGGAGATCATGACAAAAAACGCCCCGACAATCCGCCAGCTTATGCCTGCAAAAAACACCACGAACACACCGGCCGTTCCCACCAGCAGGGAGGTGCCCAAATCGGGCTGCTGGATAATCAGCCCCATGGGCAGAAACACCAATAACAGGGCGATCGCCACCCGGGAAAGGCGAGGCGGTAAATAATGCCGGGACAAGTACCAGGCCGCCATCATGGGGACCGCCAGCTTCATCAACTCGGAAGGTTGAAATCGTGGCAGTCCTGGCAATGCCAGCCAGCGCTGGGCACCCTTGGCGCCCACCCCGACAAGAAGCACCGCGACCAGAGCGCAGAGCCCCACAAGGTAAAGCCAGGGCGCCCAGCGCCGGTACACCAGGGGATCGAGTTGGGCGAAAATAAGCATCACCACAAACGCGACACCAATGCGAATGCCCTGGGCCTGAACCATTTCGATACTGCCATCGCCACCGCTGTATAAAACCACCAATCCAAACGACATCAGGGCAATCAGCAGAACCAGGAGAATCGGATCGACGTGAATCAGGGACCAGGGGCCTTTGGGCACCGACAAGGGGTTAGCGGATCTCTGATCGAGGAAATCCCGGGCGGCCATTATTGCGGCTCTCCAGCCAAGGCGCCGGCCACCACGGACGCGGGCTGGCCTGACATTTCAAGCAACCAGGCATCGAACATCTTGCGCGCGATCGGTGCCGCAGTACCACTGCCGCTGCCGCCGTTTTCAACGATGACGGCAACCGCAATCTTCGGGTTATCGACCGGCGCAAAGCCTATGAACAGGGCATGGTCCCGCAAACGCTCGCGGACATCCTCTTCTTCATACTCCTCATCCTCGGCAAGGCTGAACACCTGAGCCGTGCCGGTCTTGCCCGCCATTTCATAAGTGGCGTCGCGACCCGCAGCCCGTGCAGTGCCGCTGGAACCGTGCATGACATTTCTCATGCCCTGTATAATGAAATTCCAGTCATCAGGGTTGTCCAGCACGATATCCTCATAATTGTCCTCCGGTAAGAAATCGTGAACCGTATCCCGGCCAATGACATCCATCAAAAGCCGCGGCCGGGCCCAGCGCCCCCGGTTGGCCATGACAGCCGTGGCCGTGGCCAACTGAAACGGTGTGGCAAGATTGTAACCCTGGCCAATGCCCATGTTGACCGAATCGCCCGGATACCAGGGTTCATCCTTGGTTCCCCGCTTCCAGTCCCGCGAGGGAACCAGGCCCTCGGAAGCGCCAGTGACATCCAGGGAGGCGTCTCTGCCAAAACCAAACCGGGTCAGGTAGTCGTGCATAACATCCACGCCCATTTCCACCGCCAGATCGTAAAAATAGATATCGCAGGACTCGGCGATCGCAGAATCAAGGTTGACCCAGCCATGACCGCTGCGTTTCCAGTCACGGTAGCGCCGCCCCCGGGGGTTCAGCTTGTAGTAACCCGGATCCCAGATTTCCCGCTCGCGAGTCGTCGTGTTGCTATCGAGCCCGGCAATTCCGAACATGGGCTTTATAGTTGACCCCGGCGGATACTGGCCTCGTAGAGCGCGGTTGAACAGGGGCTTGTCGAGGGATTCGTTCAGCTCACGATAGGCTTCAACGCCAATGCCGGTGACAAACAGATTGGCGTCAAAGCCTGGCACACTGGCCAAAGCCAGGACCCCGCCGGTTTCAGGCTCAATGGCCACCACAGCACCACGCCGGCCTTCCAGCAATTCGAACGCCCGTGTCTGCAAACGCATATCCAGGTGCAGGCGAATGTCCTCTCCAGGCACCGGTTTCTGGCGCTCGAGAACTCGCAAGGTCCGGCCCCGGGCGTTGGTCTCGACATGCTGATAGCCCACCGAGCCATGCAACAGCTTCTCATAGAAGCGCTCAACACCGGATTTTCCGATGTAATTGGTGCCAGCATAGTTGACGGGGTCAATGCGCTGCAGTTCGCTCCGGTTTATGCGACTGACATACCCCAGAGCATGAGCGGTCATCTCGGCATGCGGGTAGGACCGGACCAACTCGGCATCTACCTCAACCCCCGGAAGCCTGTGGCGATGCACCGCCATACTGGCGATCTCTTTTTCCGTCAGGTCATAACGTAAAGGCAGTTCCTGGAATGGCCGTCTGGGTTCGTCAAGCCGGCGCTCAAACCGTGCCAGATCCTCATCGGATATGCTGAGGATCGCCTGCAAATCAGCCAGGGTTTCTTCCAGATTTTCAACCCGCTCGGGGACAATGGTGACACCGAATACAGGCCGGTTTTCAGCAAGCAATACGCCGTTGCGGTCATAGACCAGCCCGCGGGTGGGAGCAACCGACTGCACCTGCACACGATTTTTATCCGATATAGTCGAGAAGGTTTCATGCTGGATCACTTGCAGCTGGTACATGCGGGCAATCAACACAGCCATCAACACCAGCAGGACGATAAGGACCACCAGGGTGCGGCGCTGAAAAAGCCGGCGTTCCGCCGCCGTGTCCTTGAATTCGCCCCAAGGCATATAAATTCGTTCCTGTGATGGTTACGGCCTAAGCGCGGTGATAAGGGTGATTACGTGTAATGGACCAGGCCCGGTACAACTGCTCGGCCAGAATAACGCGGACCAGCGGATGTGGAAGTGTCAGCGACGATAATGACCAGAGCTGGTCCGCCCGTTGGCGGCAGGCATCGGCGAGACCGTCAGGCCCGCCCACCATAAAGCTGACGTCGCGACCGTCCTGTTGCCAGTCCGTAAGCTGGGCCGCCAGCTTTTCAGTGGACCAGGCACGGCCGTCCACTTCCAACGCTATCACCCTGTCACTCTTGCCACAGGCCGCCAGTACCGACTCACCTTCACGCTGCACCAAGCGAGGGATATCCGGATTCTTGCCCCTGTGGACAAGGCCGATTTCAGTTAGTTCCAGAGGCAATTCAGGGGGCATGCGACGGGCGTACTCCTGATAACCCTGAGTCACCCATGACGGCATTTTCTGACCAACGCAGATTAACCGTAACCGCATGATTACTCGCTGCCTGCAGCACCCAAATTCGGAGCATCGCGCCACAAACGCTCCAGGTCATAAAATTCCCGGCTTGCCGTGGTCATCACATGCACCACGACATCGCCCAGATCCACCAATATCCAATCGCTGGCATCAGCGCCTTCGATATTGGCCTTGGGCACGCCATTTAGCTTCACTTCTTTGACAACCGTATCCGCGACCGACCGGACATGCCGGTTAGAGGTGCCGGAGGCCAGCACCATGTAGTCAGTCACACTGGTTCGCTCTTTTACGTCAATAACGCTGATGTCCTGCGCCTTGCCATTTTCAAGGGCGTTAATCACAACGTCTTTTAATTGCTCTGCCTGCATAGTCACCCTGTTGGACCCGCCAAGACCACGCTTAGACCGCGGGGCCTGGAAGTCAATAATTTAAATTCATTATCACAATGATATCACTAAAACCTGATGACAGTGCAGGCAGAATCGCAGGATTGATTCAAGGACCGCCAACGTAAAGTTCTTTTCCCCGGATTTCCCGCCAGACCGCATCCGGCAACAGATAACGCGGCGACCGTCCCGCCTGAATCCGCTCCCGGATACCGCTCGCGGAGATAGCCAGCAACGGCAGGTCCAGCGCCAGACACAGGCCAGCGGGCCGGGACAGCAACTGTGACGGCGCTTCGGCAGCCCTGCTCGCCAGGAGACGTGCGGCCTGGCTGCTCGGATCCAACTGCGAGCCGGGGCGGTTCACAACAATGATATGTGCCAGTGAGGGAATTGCCTGCCACTCGTACCACTGGTCAAAGGCCGCAAAGGCATCGGTGCCTACAACCATGGCCAGGGGTGCCTGTGCGCCCAATTCCTGCCGCAGTTGGCGCAAGGTGTCAGCCGAATAGGAGGCGCCCTCGCGGCTCAGTTCCCGGTCGTCAATCACCAGGCCGGGTTCGCCTTCGATGGCAAGCTCAAGCAGGCGCAGGCGTTCTGCGCTGGTTGTGCCTGGCTGATCCCGGTGCGGCGGAATATGGGCAGGGACCAGCGCAACCGAGGCAACGCCAAAACGCTCCCGAAGCTCAACCGCCAATCGCAGATGGCCGTGATGTATAGGGTCGAAGGTACCGCCAAAAATAATATGCATCAGATATCAGGTCCGCACATGACCATCACCGAAAACCACGTATTTTTGAGAGGTCAGCCCCTCAAGCCCGACCGGACCCCGGGCGTGAATTTTATCGGTGGATATGCCGATTTCAGCACCAAGACCGTATTCGAAACCATCCGCAAACCGGGTGGAGGCATTAACCATGACAGAGGCCGAATCGACTTCGGTAATGAAACGCCGGGCGTGGCTGTAATTTTCACTGACAATGCTGTCGGTGTGCTGAGAACCGTAACGGTTGATGTGAGCAATGGCCTCATCAAGGCCATCCACGACCCGAACGGCCAGAACAGGGGCGAGGTATTCGGCCCCCCAGTCTTCTTCGGTTGCGGTTTCGATATCACTGATCACCGCCCGGGTGGCTTCGCAGCCCCGCAAAGCCACGCCTTTATCCCGAAACGCCTGGGCCAGCAAAGGCAACATCCGGTCAGCAGCTTCACGGTCAACCAGAAGCGTTTCCATGGTATTGCAGGTGCCATAACGGTGGGTCTTGGCATTGACCGCTATGCGCAGCGCTTTGTCGGGATTCGCCTGACTATCAATATAGACGTGGCAGACGCCGTCAAGATGCTTGATGACAGGTACCCTGGCGTCGCGGCTGATGCGTTCGATGAGCCCTTTGCCGCCGCGCGGTACGATGACATCAACATACTCTGGCATGGTGATCAGCTCACCGACGGCGGCCCGGTCGGTGGTCTTGATGACCTGGACCGATATATCCGGCAACGCAACCGCTTTCAGGCCCCGGGCAATACACGAAGCAATGGCCTGATTGGAATGAATGGATTCGGACCCGCCACGAAGGACAGCGGCATTTCCGGATTTCAGACACAGGCTGGCAGCTTCCACCGTCACATTGGGACGGGACTCGTAAATAATGCCGATAACGCCCAGAGGCACACGCATCTTGCCGACCTGGATGCCCGAGGGCCGGTAAGTCATGCCTGTTATTTCGCCAATGGGGTCCGGCAGGCCGGCAACCTGTCGCAAGCCTTCGATCATGGCATCGACACGATCGGCTGTTAACTCCAGGCGATCGAGCATGGCCGGCTCAAGGCCATTCTCCCGAGCTTTCTCCAGATCCCGGCCATTGGCCAGCACGAGCTCCTCGCGGGCTTCGTCCAGCGCCGTCGCAATCGCAAGGAGGGCATCGTTGCGAACCCGAGTGGTCGAGCGGGCCATGACCCTGGCCGCCGTGCGGGCCTGACGGCCGACTTCGGCCATATAACCTTTGATATCCATCTTAAAACCTATTCAAGTCTGACAATAAAGGGCCTACTGTACCTGCAGGCGAATGACTGCGCACCCTGAGCAAGCCTGACCGGGGTGAATTTCTGATTAAAAATAACGTCTCAATGCTCTATCATGACCCCGCACACTCGCGATTGCAGGTATAAAGTCACGCCTGTGCGCCCGCAACCTGCGTCCGACGGCATTCGAAAAGGACACCCAGCATGGCCCAGATGGGCAACATATTTTTATTCAGTCGGTCTGCCCGGATCAGCTGCCTGGCACTCGTTGCCCTGGCATTATACGCCACAGCCGCGTCGAACTGGCTTGCCAGCGCGGTGGCGATCACGGCTGCGGCAGCCATCTGGAGCACACCCGCCGGCCGGCCGGCGCACAATGAGCCGCTCTGGCGCAAGATCAACAGCGCTCTGGTCGTTCTGCTTGCCGCCGAGCTTTGCGCCAGTCTGTGGCTGGCTCCGGAGGGTCTTGACCAATGGCTGTTCGTCATACCCCTGGCCGCCTTTGCAACCTTACCCCTGCCCCTGGCCTCGCTGGTTACGCTGGGCTGCCTCATCGCAGTTATGTTGGCAGGCCTGACGGCCGGACTGGGCGCGGACCGACATCAACTGGTCAGCACCCTGCTTCTGACCACGGCACTGTCCTGCGCCATTGTGTTTTTACGGGAATTCAAATTTCGACAACTGGCGCCATTGCGGCGGACCGATGAACTGACCCAGGCGGCGAGCCGGGAGTATCTCTCGGCGGACCTGCACCGGGAAATTCAGCGCAGCGAGCGCGAAGGCACACAAATGGCAATTGCAATGATCGGCTTGGACAGACATCTCACCGACATCGATCTGGATGCCGACATCAACGCCATTCTGCCACGCATTGGTCGTTTTCTGCATTCTCAGCTCCGGGACTTCGACAGCTATTACCGAATGGCCGACCTGCAGTTTCTCATTATTCTGCCGGGCAACTCCACGGCCCAGGCCACGGTGGAAATCGACCAGATCCGGCAGGGCCTTAGGGACCTGTTGCAATCCCACGGATTACACCTGACGGTGAGTGCGGGCATTGCTGGCCTGAACATCGGCGACGACGCCAACAGCCTGCAGCGGGCGGCGGCCAGAACCCTCCAGCGAGCGCAACGGCGCGGCGGCAATCAGGTGCAACCGCACGGAAGCATGACAGATCAAAGTCAGAAACCGGGCGCGCCGGCGATGCCGCACCTGGGTGAGCATTCTGAAGGAAGCAGTAACCGATGACCGAAACACAGCTACGGACATACACCCACTTTACCGGCTATGGCCTCGCCGCCCTGTTCGCCGTCATACTCGCTGTGCAGAATCTGCGCTATGGTTTTTACGAGCTCTTTTATCTGGCCCTGAGCGTTACCCTGCTGACCCTGGGCGGCGCTGTCTATACGGTTGTTTGTCGGCGGCGCCAACTGCGTGCCCCGGGCCACCTGGCCATTCTTGCGGCTCTGAATGCCGTCATGGCCGGGGCGTTGCTCTTGGCGGATAACACGGATCTGAGCTACTGGTGCCAACCGGTTCTGGTCCTGAACATCCTGGTGCTGCAGTTGCGCCATGGCATCCTGCTTTCGCTGGCTCTGTGGGCGATTCTGGCCATCTCGGTTTTAGGCCGCACGCCCGCTCTTGAGGCCTTGTTTACCATAATGGCCTCGCTGACCCTGGTACTCACGGCTTCGTTATACATCTGGCATTACAATCACATGGCTCAGTCAGCGGAAGACCTGGCCATCACCGATCCGGTAACGGGCGCCCACAACGCACGCTTTCTGGACGAAACACTTCAAAAAGAAATCAGCCGCACCAGGGTGACTCGCCACCCCCTCTCGGTCATCATGTTGCGCATCGATTACCTGGACGAAGTCCGGGCGCTGCACGGCGAGAGCGGCCAGCAACGGCTGATCAAAGAAGTTACCTATAAGCTTTTTGACGTCATCCGCGCCGGTGACACGCTTTACACGTTGGAGAATGGCGAATTTTTTCTGATTTTGCCCTTTACTCCTGAGGAAGGCGTCCGGGTGATTGCCGAACGAATACGCCGAACCCTGACCGAACACCGCTGGCCTGTTACAGGCCGTCTGACGGTTAGCGTCGGCTGCACCACGCGCGCCGCCGCGGACCAGCGCAGTGACACCCTGCTGCGGCGCGCCCGCGAAGCACTTCACGAAGCCTCTGAACGCGGCAGGGACACCATTTGGTACGCGCAGGGGACTCAGCACTGACCATGGATGCCGCCTGGATGGCCGAATTAAGCGGCTGGCTGACCAATAACCCGGCCTGGCTTGCCATGGCACTGATTCTGATCGCGCTCACAGAATCCCTCGCCGTCGCCGGCCTGATCGTACCAGGCGTCGCCCTTCTGTTCATGACCGCATTGCTGGCAGCGCAAGCCGGCATGCCCATGATCAACACGCTGCTCTGGGCCGCCCTGGGCGCTGTCATCGGCGACACCCTCAGTTTTTGGCTGGGCCAGAAATTCCAGGGCCGCCTGCATTCTGTCTGGCCCTTCAACCGTTACCCCGGAATCCTCGGTCGCGGTGAAGTCTTTTTCCGGCAGCACGGCGGTAAAAGCGTCTTTATCGGGCGATTCGTCGGTCCTCTCCGGCCTGTCATTCCGCTGGTGGCCGGCGCTTTCCACATGAGCGCGCGCCGCTTTCTGGCGTTCAACCTGACATCGGCCCTCGCCTGGGCGCCGGTCTATGTCTTACCGGGCTTTCTCGTCGGCAGCGCCATGGCGGAGGACGTCACTTTGCCGCCACTTTTCTATACGTTGTTGACCATCAGCCTGCTGTGTCTGGCCCTGGTCTACGCCCTTGTTATGCGGATTCAGTGGGGCCTGCATAGTAACAGCGAGCCTTACCAGCGCTTACAGAAGTGGATGGCAGGCCATCCGGATACACTCGAATTCTGGCGTTCGTTTACCAGCCAGCGACCCAATCAGAGCGGGGAGTTTCCTTTGGCGTCGGCGACCTTGGCACTGGCGGCGACCGCCCTCTTTTTGATCTGGTCTTTGCTTACTCTCGCCACCGGCTTACTGGACCCATTGGACCAACAGGTTTCAGAGTTCTTCCTGACCCTGCGCCACCCCTTGTTCGACCCGCCAATGCTGGTGTTGAGCTTGCTTGGTGATCCCTGGCTCATGCTCCTGACCACTCTTATTGCGGCACTGGTGTTCTGGCTCCGGGGCTATTACGCCGCCGCCCTGCATGTTGGCCTCGCCACTGCCACGACCATCGTTGTGATATGGGCCCTGAAGGAAGGTTTCGCTGTGAACAGACCCGCAGTGGTATCGCAACCGCCCGGTACGGCTGCCTACCCCAGCGGTCATGCCGCCGGGATAACAGTGATTTGCGGCCTGGCGGCCAGTTTTATCGCGCGGGAGTGGCCGGCCAGAAAACGATGGGCAATTTATCTGGCCTTCGCCCTACCCATGGTCATGGTCGCTCTGAGCCGGATTTATCTCGGGGTGCACTGGTTCACTGATGTAGTGGGGGGGCTTCTGCTGGGCCTGGCCATTTGCGGCTTCACCAGGACAAGCTTCAGCCGTTACGACCGGACCGCCTTGAAAACGGATACGCTGACCCGTGTGGCGCTGTTTTTATGGCTGACACTCGTGATTGCCTACATTGGCCTGATCTGGGAATGGACCCTCGTGCGCTACGCGCCAGTTCCGGGTTGAGTTACTCCAGAGCCTCCAGAAGCGAGTGTAAACGCTGCAATCGCTCAACCGGGTTCTCCAGCTCAAGCAACCGCTGTTTCTCTTGTGTGTCCAGTGGCAATAATTCGGTCAGCCGCCTGCCCACATCCCGGGCGTCCTTGAAATTTACTTTCATACCCATCTCGTTGATCACCGGATGCTTCAAGAGTGCCTTCAGAACCACGGGCAACTCGGCGAGCGAGTCAGGTACAGACAGTTCGTCTTCGTCAGGACAAACCGTCACATCGCCAAGGTTCAAGCCATCTGGAGCCTGCCAGGACCTGACCACACTGACTTTGCTTTGGCCCTCAACGGTAATGCCCAGCAAGCCATTGTCCAGCTGCTGGAAATCGACGATGCGCACATAGGTACCGGTGTCATAAAAACCCGCTGCACTGCTGGTTTCCTGGCCATCGCGTACAAGCACCACGACAAAGCCCCGGTCCTCTTTCAGGCAACGGGTAAGCATATCGATGTAACGCGGTTCAAACAGCTGCAGCGGTATACGCCCGCCTGGCAGGATAATCGAGTTCAGCGGAAAAAGGGGTAAATGCTTGGATGATTCAGTCACCTGAGGCATGACTCCGATTCAGTTTATCAGTGGTAACAGCCAATGACCCCTGCCCGTCTGGCCCGGGGTCTCATACAACAATAAGCAGTGGGTATTGTGGCGAAGGCCGGGCACCATTACCACTGCGGAGCCGCCGGGTTCTGAGGGCCCAGGCGGCACCGTCACACATCAATCCCGGTCTTGAGACAGAACTTCCTCCGGTTGAACTTCACTGAATTCCCGTATAAAAATCCCCCAGGACGCCATAAAGAGGGCGGCCACCAGAGGTCCCATGACAAAACCATTGATGCCAAACATCACAATACCGCCCAGAGTGGAAAACAACACAACGTAATCCGGCAATTTGGTGTCCCGGCCCACCAGAATCGGGCGCAGGACATTATCGGCCATTCCAATCACCACCACACCGAAGACCGTGAGAACGATGGCGGAAATCATGTTTCCGATCGCAGCCAGGTACAGTGCCGCCGGCACCCACACGATCGCAGCGCCAATCGCGGGGATCAACGACACCACAGCCATCACCACGCCCCAGAGTAGGGCCGCCTCTATACCGAGAACCCAGAAAATACCCCCGCCTAACGCCCCCTGTATGATGGCTATGAGCAGATTGCCCTTGACCGTTGCCCGAGTCACTTCGGCAAATTTATTCATCAGCAGGCGTTCGCGCGCATCGCCCAGCGGTAAAGCCAGAATCAGCAAGTCGACCAGGCGGGAACCATCCCGCAGCAGGAAAAAGGCAAGATAGGCCATCAATGCCAGACCGAGAAAAAACTGGAAGGTGTTCTGGCCGAATCCAATGGCCTGCCTGGCCAGAAACTGGCTGCCTCCGATAAAGGCGGAAGCGACTCTGTCCCGCAATTCGGCAAAATCGATATTGAATTGCCCGAGAAACGCCTCAATAGCAGGAAAGGAGGCGTTGATTCTGTCTATAAATTCGCTGGGGCGAATCTCTCCGGACTGGATCTTCTGATACAGGCCAACCCCTTCGGCAACCAGCGAAGTCACCAGTATCAACACAGGAATGACCACGATGACCAGGCATGCCAACAGCGTTACCAGCGCCACCAAATTTGGGTGGTTACCAAGCTTGCGGGATAGCACTTCTCTCAAGGGGTAAAAAATCAGCGCAATCGCCACAGCCCAGAAAATGGGCCCGGCGAACGGCTTTAACAAAAACATGAAGGCGAGCGAAACTATCACGAGCATGGCCAGAAAAAACCAACGTTCCAAAGCCTCGTACATATATGCATCCAATGTAGGTTATGTTTTCTGGCACCGGTCACGCCGGTGCAACCAAAGCCTGCAATACCCTATCATGAAGACTTGAGAGAGCGTGATTCGAACGCCACAGCCAGCACGGCAAAAGCGTTTGGACCAGCTCAATATAAAGGGCGGGCAGGCAATTGCAAACGGACACTTTCGATACCCAAACAGCACTCCTGGCTGCCCGCACGCTGGACCGGGTTCTGGCCAGCAGAACCCATCGCAAAAAAGTTTTAGGTCGAGAGGTGCTCGTGGCCGGGCAACTTGGTGCGGCCCTGCAGCTGCCCACGCTGCTGCGGCGCCTGCAAAGCAAACAGGCCCGTCAAAGGGAACAGGGGCGCGAAGACTTTATCGCTTTGTGGGCAACCTTATCGGAGACGACCCGGCGAAAAGTGCTCCATGAACTGGGATGGTATGACCCCAAAGCTCTTGACTGGGAGGACAAGCGCTCCAACCGCCGAGTCCTCGGGGGCGACCAGGAAGACTGAACATCAAAAGGACAGTGCACACCAGGAGAAAACGGAATGACCGCAAGCGAACATTTTCAAGCGAAACTGGCAAAAAGCTCGACTGTACCGACACTTTTATGCGGCCACTGCGGCTCTATTTTGCCCAGAGGACGAATTTTTCGAAATGACATCAGCGAAAACCTTGATGCCTCCTGCCGAATTGTCGGCTTGTGCTCCGCCGATGACTGTGGCGCGCTCAACTGCTGCGACGACGCCCTCGCCCAACTCGACAACCCGGAGAAAATTGTCGACATGGCATTTTGAATGCAATCAACCAACGCGCTGTTACGTAAAGGAAACATCTTTTCCCTGCATCTCCAGTAAGCTGTGAGTGTGTCTATAAAAGTGACGGGTGTGGGTGGAGCGCCACACGTCAGCCGATAACACCAACGCAGGACAGCGTCATTGCATGCGCATTCTAAAAGCCGACGAATCCCGTTTTGCCGGGCTGACCGACTATCTGTTCACTCCGCATTACGCCGATGTCGGCCAGGGACTGCAGATGCATTATGTTGATGAAGGCGGAGAGGATCGCAGCCCCCTGGTCATGCTGCATGGCGAGCCCACATGGTCCTACCTGTATCGGAATATCATTCCCCCTGTGGTGCAAGCCGGGCACCGGGCATTGGCGCCGGACCTGATTGGCTTCGGAAAATCAGACAAGCCTGCGGACGCCGACAATTATAGCCATGACAACCAACTGATATGGCTTGAACGCTGGCTTGATATCCTCGACTTGAAAAACATAACACTGGTCTGCCAGAACTGGGGGTCTCTGCTGGGTTTAAGACTGGTGGCCAGGCAACCGGAGCGTTTCGAATGCATTATTGTTGGCAACGGCATGTTGCCCACGGGCGCCGAGAAGCTGCCAAAAGCGCTTGGCCTGTGGAAAGCTTTCGCCCGGTACAGCCCCTGGTTTCCGGTCGGACGTATCATTCAGCTGGGTACGGCTCGAACCCTTACGCGAGCCGAGCTGGCAGCCTATGAAGCACCCTTCCCCAGCGAAATGCACAAGGCCGGTGTCAGGGCCTTTCCGGGGCTCCTGCCAACATTCCCGGGTGATGCCGCTTCCATCGCCAATCTTGCCGCCTGGAAAGAACTCAAGAAATGGCACAAGCCCTTTATCACTTGCTTCAGTAGCGGCGACCTCATTCATCAGGGCCGCGACCGTTACCTGCAGCGCCATATTCCCGGCGCTCACGGCCAGCCCCACATGACGCTCAATGGGGGGCACTTCCTGCAAGAGGACTCACCCGAGGACTTTGCGCGGGTGATTATTGATGCCTGCAAAACCTGGCTGGCAGTCTGAACCCCCGTTATGCAACCGGAAACAGTCATCACCGTCCGCTGAGGGCCAGCAAAACATCATCAGGCTCTTGAAACTCCTGACTGCCCTCATGGTTTGATCAAATTTGTCCTTGCGAATAAACACCTATAAGCGGGCTTGCCAAATTCGTACAAAACAATACTGCAAACAGGTATACTATCGGAACACTCGCGTGACCAGCGTCGCGCCTTATTCTGAGAAATCTGAGTTATTTCATGTCAATAGAATCCTTTGCCGATCTCGGTCTTGATCCAGCGGTACTTGAAGCCGTTGCCACGGTCGGTTATGAAACCCCTACGCCCATTCAAGCTCAAGCCATACCCATCCTACTCCAGGGCCACAACCTGCTGGGCACCGCCCAAACCGGCACCGGCAAGACGGCGGCCTTTGCCATGCCGTTGCTGAGCCGTGTCGACAACACCCTCAATGTGCCCCAAATACTGGTGCTGACCCCCACCCGCGAGCTTGCTATTCAGGTGGCGGAAGCGTTTACCACTTACGCCAGCGGCTTCCGTAATTTTCATGTTTTGCCGATTTACGGCGGACAGGATTTTTACCCGCAGCTGAAAGCGCTGAAACGCGGCGTTCAGGTCATAGTGGGCACGCCGGGGCGCCTCCTCGACCATTTGCGGCGGGGAACCCTGAAGCTTGACACCCTTAAAGCACTGGTTCTGGACGAAGCCGATGAAATGCTCCGGATGGGCTTTATCGATGATATCGAGTCGATCCTGGCGGCAACGCCGGAAGGCTGCCAGCGCGCGCTCTTTTCAGCAACCATGCCCGGCCCGATTCGCAAGGTTGCACAGACTTATCTGAAAGATGCGAAAGAAGTCAAAATCGAGAACCAGACCAAGACCGTTTCCGGCATCAGCCAGTTTGTGTTGCCGGTCTACGCCGAGCGTAAACTGGACGCACTGACCCGCATTCTTGAGGTTGAGCCATTTGACGCTGTCATTGTCTTCGTTCGCACCAAAGCTGAAACCACGTTGCTGGCCGAGAAATTGTTTGCCCGTGGCCACGCTGTGGCACCCTTGAACGGCGACCTGAATCAACGCCAGCGCGAGTTGACCGTCGAAGAGCTCAAGAATGGCAAGAAAGACATCATCGTGGCGACCGATGTCGCCGCCCGGGGTCTGGACGTACCCAGGATTACTCACGTCATCAACTATGATGTGCCCTATGACAGCGAAGCCTACATCCACCGGGTCGGACGAACCGGTCGCGCCGGTCGTGGCGGCAAGGCCATTCTTCTGGTCACTCCCCGGGAGCGAAGCTGGCTGCGCACTCTGGAGCGGGCAACGAACGCACCAATGGAGCCTTACCAGCTGCCATCACCGATCGACCTGCAAAAACTTCGGGAAGATCAGCTTGAATCCCAGCTGATGACTTTTGCCGACGACAAGAAGCTGTCCAAAGCGGTTGAAATGCTGGAGGGTATTGCCGAACGAAACAATCTGGAGATGAACCAGCTGGCGGCCTCCCTGGCCTGCCTGCTCGAGTCTGTCCAGCCCGGCTCTCTGCCCCTCGAAGAGCCGACGGCACTGCCTATCCCATCACCGGAACGTCGTGGTAAAGATTCCCGTGGTGGCAAGCCTCCCGGTCGCGGTGGTAAACCCGGCTTCAAGAAAGGTGGTCCCGGCGGCAAAGGCAAGCCCAACCACCGCCCGGGTGGTCGCGATGGTGGCAAACCCGGCGGCAAACCGCCAGGTAAGCGGCCGGCGAGTTAAACGGCTCGGCGCTGGTAAACCACAAAGCTGTAGTCATAAGGGTTATTGTCGGACGCGGAGAAATCCTCCCGTCCGATTTCTTCCCATTCATTCCAGTTGACCTCGGGAAACCAGGCGTCTCCCTCGACTTCGTCGTGCACCAGAGTCACGTACATCCGGTCTATCTGAGGCAATGCCTCGGCGTAAATCTGGCCGCCGCCAATCACCATGACCTCGTCTGCCCCTTCGATTTCCGCCTGAGCCTCTGCTTTGACGAACGCTTCCTGAAGCGATGATGCTTTGGTTGTCCCAACTGGCGCCTGCCAGTCCGGATCTCGGGATATCACCAGGTTCATCCGGCCCGGCAATGGCCGCCCGATGGAGTCCCAGGTTTTGCGACCCATGATGATGGG